>JBBRKU010000071.1:0-7777 GCA_038231735.1 Actinomycetales bacterium
CGCGAGCGCCAGCGTCGTGGCGTTATGCGCCACCAGAATCACGGTCGCCCGGCCGCGCAGGGACAGAATGACGTCCTCGATCACGCCAGCCGAATCGGAATCAAGGTGCGCGGTGGGCTCGTCCAGCAGCACCACCGTTGCCCCGGCGTGGACCCGGGCCAATGCGCGGGCCAGGGCCAGTCGGCGCAGTTCCCCCGGACTGAGCTCGGCCGGGTGCGAACCGGCCAGGTGGCCGATCCCGACCCGGTCCAACAAGGAATCGATGCCAGCGGTTGTCCGGGCAGGATCCTCGCGGCAATTTTTCGCCGTACCTTCGTGGCGGGCATCCTCATCGGACCAGCTGCCGCCGCCGTTTCCGGTTCCGCCATACAGCGCCACCTCGTCCCGGACGGTGTCCGCCGCGGTGGCAGGGTGCTGCGGCACCCAGGCCATCCGGTCCGGGTCGAGTCCGCTGATCTCGCCCCGGACCTCCGTCCCGTCCGCTGCGACCACAAGTCCGGCCAGCACTTTGAGCAGCGTCGACTTTCCGCAGCCGCTCGGCCCGGCGACGCCGGTGATCCAGCCGGCCGGAGCGACCAAGTCCAGCGACTCAAGCGCCGCGGCCGAGCGGTCCTGGTAGCGCACCGTCAGGCCCCGGACGACGACGGCCTCGGTCACCGCCGCCGAGTCCGCACCCGCGCCGCCGTCGTGCCTTCCGCCCTGGACAAGCGGCTCCGCGACGGGGGCGTCCAGCACGCGCCGGGCATGCTCCATCGCCTCGCGGCCGTCGTCGCTGGCATGGTGGGCCGTTCCCAGTTCACGCAGCGGCAGGTAGCACTCCGGCGCCAGGATCAGCACCAGCAGCCCGGTTTCCAGTGCCATGCCGCCCTGCACCAGCCGGATGCCGATGAAAACGGCGACGACGGCCACGGAGAGGGTGGCGATGAGTTCCAGCGCAAGGGCGGACAGGAATGCCACGCGCAAGGTGGACATGGTGGTCACGCGGTATTCCTCGGACACCCGGCGCAGCGCCTCCGTCTGCGCGCGGGCCCGGCCGAGCCCCACCAGCACGGGAAGGCCCTTGGCCAGTTCCACGAGATGATTGGACAGCGTGGCGAGTGCACCGGCGGCGCGCTCCACCCGGTCGCGGGTATGCCAGCCGATCAGCACCATGAACAATGGCACCAGCGGCACGGTCAGCACAATGATGACGGCGCTGACCCAGTCGGCCAGCAGTATCCGCCCGCCGATCAGCAGCGGCACGACGGCGCAGCCCACCAGGGCGGGCAGGAACTGGGTGTAGTAGTTGTCCAGCGCATCCAGCCCCCGGGTGGCAAGGACCGTGCTGGCGCCCTGGCCGTCGGCCGCAGCGCCCGCACCGGTACCCGCATTGTGTACCAGCCGCTCCGCGAGCCTGCGACGCAGGTCCTCCTTGGCGCCGAGCGCCGTGCGCCGGGCCGCCACGTGGCTGGCCCACACCACCAGCGCGCGCGCCACCGCCGCGCCGGCTCCCCAGGCCAGCGCGGGAAACAGCCCGCTTGCGCTGCCGGTTCCCGCGCCGTTACCGCTCCCGGCTCCGGCGATGACGCCCACCACCGCGGAGGCAATGGCCTGCGCCAGCACCAGCCAGCACAAGGCCTTCAGCGCGCTGAGCAGGCCAAGCAGGTACAGGCTCCCGTTGGCTCCGGGCGGGACCGGCATGGTGACGCGCCGAGCCATCTCAGCCCTGCCCGACCGCGGGAATAACATCGTGCTGGGCGGGCAGGTGCACCGCACTGATGCGCTGGCGGAAGACCCAGTAGGTCCACGCCTGGTACGCCAGCACCAGCGGGACGCCGACGCAGGCCACGATGCTCATCAGGCCCAGGGTGTACGGGGAGGAGGAGGCGTTGCTGATGGTCAGATCCCACGCGTGGTCAAGCGTGGAGGGAAGCACCTTGGGAAAGACCGAGCCGAAGATGGCGGCGCTGCCGGCCAGCAGGAAAACACCCATGGCCAGGAAGCTGCGCCCTTCCCGGCCCCGCCCGGCCAGCCGCCAGGAGGCCGCGGCGGCGGCCACGGCCAGCATGATCAGCAGCCAGCAGACCCATTTGCCGTTCTGCACCGTGACGGCCACCGCCCAGCCGGCCAGCGGCAGCAGGGCCACCGGCAGCCAGCGCCGGAAGAGTTTGCGCGCACGGTAGCGGATATCGCCGTCGGTCTTGAGCATCAGGAAGGCCGCGGCGTGCAGCAGGCAGAAGCCGACGACGGCCAGGCCGCCCAGCACGGCGTAGCCGTTGAACCAGGCGAAGGGCCCGCCCACCCGGTCGCCGTTGGCGTTCAGCGGGAGTCCGGTGGTGGTCAGCGCCAGGGCAGCGCCGATCCCGAACGCGGAGACAAAGGAGCCGACGGCGATGGCCCAGTCCCAGCGGTTGCGCCAGCTTTCCGAATTGACCTTCCCGCGGTATTCGAACGCCACCGCCCGGAAGATCAGACCGAGCAGGACCAGCACCAACGGTAGGTACAGGGCGGAGAACAGGGACGCGTACCACAGCGGGAAGGCCGCAAAGGTGGCGGCCCCGGCGGTGATCAGCCAGACCTCGTTGCCGTCCCAGACCGGCCCGACGGTGTTCAGCAGCACGCGCCGCTCGTCGTTGTCGCGTGCAAAGAGCTTCATCAGCATGCCCACGCCCAGATCAAAACCCTCCAGGAAGAGGTAGCCGGTCCACAGGATGGCGATCAGCACAAACCAGATTGTTGGCAGTGTTGCTGGCAGCGTTTCCATGGTTTTCCTTCGGTCTCAGTACGGTCTCAGTACGGTCTCAGCGGGCGGTCGGTAGGCGTCAGTACGCGAACGCGAGGACGTCGTCGTCGTGCCTAGGCCCGTCATGATCCGTGTCGTCCGGATCCGGCCGGGCGCCGGGACCGGAATGGGCCAGTTCCGGCATGGCGGAAACCACCCCGCCGCGGATGTACCGAACCAGCAGCCTGACCTCCACCACCAGCAGCGCCGCATAGACCGTCCCGAGCGCCACCAGGGAGAAGATCAGCTCGCCGGCGGACACCCCGGGTGAGACGGCCGCGGCGGTGAACATGAAGACCTGGTCAATGCCGTTCATTTGCGGATTGGGGGCGACGACGAAGGGCTGGCGGCCCATTTCGGTGAAGATCCAGCCGGCCGAGTTGGCGCCAAAGGGCGCCAGGATTCCGAACAGGGCCAGCCGCATCAGCCACTTCGACGACGGTACGGTTCCCTTGCGGACTATGACCAGGGCAACAAGGGCCGCCAGTGCGGCCAGCCCGCCGAAGCCGATCATCATGCGGAATCCCCAGTAGGTGACTGCCATCACGGGCACGTACTGGATCGGCTGGCCTGCCCGGTCCCCGTAAATCGGATTGTTCGGCAGGTTGGTGCCGTACTTGGCCTGGTACTCCGGCACCAGGGAGTTGACGCCCTTGACGTCCGTGCTGAAGTCGTTGTGTGCCAGGAAGGAAAGCAGCCCCGGAACCTCGATCACGGCGATCACGGCGTTGCAGTCCTTGCTGCCCACATCCCCGATGGAGAGCACCGAGAAGCTGGTGCCGTCGTGGCAGGCCGCCTCCGCGGCGGCCATCTTCATCGGCTGCTGCTGGAACATCAATTTGCCCTGCATGTCGCCGGTGATGGCCGTCCCCGCGAAGGCAAGCATCGCGACCACGGCGCCGATACGAAGCGACCGCAGCCAGACCTTGTGGTCCGTCTTGTCGCGGCCCGGGATGGTCGCGGACTCCCCCACCACCACGCGGCCGTGTTCGTCCACGGTGTCGATCCCGTCCCTGCGCCGGCGCCACAGGTGGTACCAGGAGATGCCCAGCAGGAAACCCCCGGCGACGGCGACGGCGCCCGTGAGGGTATGCGGGAAGGCAACCAGCGCGGTGTTGTTGGTGAAGACCGCCCAGGCATCCACCATTCGCGGCCGTCCGTTGACCAGCTGTACGCCCACCGGATGCTGCATCCAGGAGTTTGCGACGATGATGAAGTAGGCGGACAGCACCGAGCCCAGCACCGCGATCCACAGGCAGGCCAGGTGGATGCGGGCGGGCAGTTTCTTCCAGCCGAAGATCCACAGCCCCAGGAAGGTGGATTCGACGAAGAACGCCAGCAGGGCCTCCATCGCCAGCGGCGCCCCAAATACGTCACCCACAAAGCGGCTGTACTCGCTCCAGGCCATGCCGAACTGGAACTCCTGCACAATGCCGGTGGCCACGCCCATGATGAAGTTGATCAGGAAGAGCTTGCCCCAGAACTTGGTCATCCGGAGGTATTCCTCCTTGCCCGTGCGGTGCCAGGCGGTTTGCAGCAGCACCACCAGCAGCCCCAGGCCAATGGTCAGCGGCACCATCAGGAAGTGGTAAACCGTCGTGATGCCAAACTGCCAGCGGGCAATATCCAGTGCTTCCATCTTTTCCCCTCAGCGCGGATCCGGATAGTTCTACGTTCTGTAGAAAATCGACTTCTACTGAGTGTAGAACAATTTGCGGAAACCGGGTACATTTAGATCAAGACAGCTGAATTAGCGATGACAGAAGGATTTACGTGGCCACTCTTGGGGAGCTCGAACGAGCCGTCATGGATCTCTTGTGGGAACACCCGACGGCGATGACCGCCAACACGCTCCGGGATCTGCTGACGCAGCGTCCGGCGTCAGGCAATAAGGACGGGGCCGACTCCAAGGAGCTGGCCGTCACCACCGTGCTGACCGTCCTTTCCCGGCTGGAAAAGAAGGGACTGGTCGAGCGCGAACGGGACATCCGCCCGCACCGCTACCGGTCCGTCACCACGCGCGCGGACCACACGGCCGAGCTGATGCTCGAGGTCCTGGGCTCCGCACCGGACAGGGAGGCCGTGCTGGCCCGATTCATCGGAACCGTGAGCGACGGCGAAGCCGCCACCTTGCGCAAACTGCTCGGCCACGCCTAACCGCGGCAGAGGCCGCCGTTAGGGCAACACGCCATGTTCTGGACCTCCTGGTTCCTCGCGGTGCTCGCCGTCGTTCTGGCCTGGCCGGTCCCACTGGTGCTCTCCCGCGCGCACTGGACGGCCCGCTCGCCCTTCACGGCCATGGTGCTGTGGCAGGCCATCGCCCTGGCCGGCGGGCTCTCGATGATCGGCGCCATGCTGGTCTTCGGCCTGGTTCCGCTGGGCGATAACCTGATCTCCGGCCTGCGCAACCTGGCCGGGGTCATGCTGGGGAACACTGCGGGACCGGAGCTGGATTTCTGGAACGCGTTTGCCCTCAGTGCGGCGGCGCTGCTGCTGGCCCATCTGCTGTTCACCCTGCTGCTGACCTACGTCCGGATCCAGCGCCAGCGCCGGCGGCACCGTGAACTCTTGCACCTGCTCAGTTCCCCCGCCGCGGACCGACCCGGCACCGTCGTCATCAGCCATGACGTCCCGGTGGCCTACTGCCTGCCAGGCGGGGCGCGGTCGGTGACGGTGCTCTCCGATTCCCTGATGAACCTGCTGGAACCGGATGAGCTCCGGGCCGTGCTGATCCACGAAAACACCCACCTGGTCCAGCGCCACCACCTGCTGCTCTGGGCCTTCGCCGCCTGGCGCTCCGCACTCCCCTGGCTGCCCACCTCCCGGCTGGCCCAGCGCGCCGTCAACTCGCTGATTGAGATGCTGGCCGACGATGAGTCCCTGAAAACCGTTGACCGCGCCACGCTGATCAAGGCCATCGCCCTGGTGGCCAGCGGCTCGGCCGAGCTGCCCGCCAGCGAACTGGTCGATGCCGGCGGCGCCCTGATCGACACGCCGGAGACGACGTCGGCCCGGCTGGGCCGGCTGATCACGCCGGTACCGCCGCTGGCCGCGTCGGCCCGCAACGCGGTGCTGGCGGGGTCCGTCCTGCTGCTGGCCGTTCCCACGGCGCTGCTGATTGTGCCCGGGCTGCTGGGCTGACGCCTCGCGGCGGCGGGTATGCCGCAGCTTCGGACGGATGCGCCGCACGAATCCAGCGCGGCTGTCCGGAACGCCCGCAGTACAAGGAGGCAGCCGGAAGAAAAGTTAAGCGTCGATCCGTTCGCGGTCCAGGCTGGAGCTGCCGGCGATGATGAAGTCCTTGCGCGGGGCGACGTCGGAACCCATCAGCAGCTCAAAGGTCTTCTCCGCCATCTCAGCGTTCGCCGCGGTGACGCGCCGCAGGGTCCGGTGCCGCGGATCCATGGTCGTCTCGGCCAGCTGTCCGGCATCCATTTCCCCCAGACCCTTGTAGCGCTGGATCGGCTCCTTGTAGCGTTTGCCCGTCTTTTCCAGCTGCGCCAGCAGCGCGTGGAGCTCCTGCTCCGAATAGGTGTAAATCATTTCGTTGGCCTTGGAACCGGCCTGGATGACCTCCACCCGGTGCAGCGGCGGAACGGCGGCGTACACCCGTCCGGTGTCGATCATCGGACGCATGTACCGGAAGAACAGGGTCAGCAGCAGCGTGCGGATGTGTGCGCCGTCGACGTCGGCGTCCGTCATCAGGATGACCTTGCCGTAGCGCGCCGCCTCAAGGGCGAAGCTGCGGCCGGAACCGGCGCCCACCACCTGGATCAGCGCGGCGCATTCGGCGTTGGAGAGCATGTCCCCCACCGAGGCCTTCTGCACATTGAGGATCTTGCCGCGGATGGGCAGCAGCGCCTGGAAATCCGAGGAGCGCGCCAGCTTGGCGGTTCCCAGGGCGCTGTCCCCCTCCACGATGAACAGCTCGCTGCGGTCGACATCGTCGGTGCGGCAGTCCGCCAGCTTGGTCGGCAACGATGAGGTCTCCAGCGCGTTCTTCCGGCGCTGGGTCTCCTTGTGCACGCGCGCGGAGATCCGCGACTTCATCTCCGCCACAACCTTTTCCAGCAGCTGCGCCGACTGGGCCTTGTCGTTTCGGTGCGTGGAGTTCAGCTTGGCCGTCAGCTCCTGTTCCACCACCTTGGCCACAATGGTGCGGACGGCGGGTGTACCGAGGATTTCCTTCGTCTGGCCCTCGAACTGAGGCTCAGCCAGGCGGACGGTGAGGACGGCGGTCATTCCGGCCTGCACATCGTCCTTTTCGATCTTGTCGTTGCCGGCCTTGAGCTTGCGCGCATTGGTCTCGATCACCTTGCGGAAGGTCTTTAGCATCGCCTGCTCAAAGCCCTCCTGGTGCCGGCCGCCCTTGGGCGTGGCGATGATGTTCACATAGCTGCGCATCGTGGTCTCGTAGCCGATCCCCCAGCGCAGCGCGATGTCCACCTCGCAGTCGCGCTCCACCTCCGTGCTTTTGAGATGGCCCTTGTCGTCCAGGACCAGCACCGTTTCCTTGAAGGCGCTGGTGCCGTGCAGCCGCCAGATGTCCGTGACCGGGGCGTCCGCGGCCAGGAAATCGACGAATTCGGAGATGCCGCCGTCGTGGTGGAAGACCTCTTCGTGCACCTCGAACTCGCCGGGCGTACCGGGCAGCCGGCGTTCGTCCCGGATCGCGATGCGCAGGCCGGGGACCAGGAAGGAGGTCTGGCGTGCCCGAGAGGTCAGTTCGTCGTAGGAAAACTTGGCGTCCGGGGTGAAGATCTGCCGGTCCGCCCAATACCGGATCCGGGTGCCGGTCACCCCGCGCTTGGTGGAGCCGATCACGTCGAGACTGGATTTTTCGATGAACGGCTCGAAGGGCGCCGTCGGGCTCAGGGTCTTGCCGGTGTCGATGAAGTGCCCCGGCTCGCCCCGCCGGAAACACATCTGGTAGGTCTTGCCGCCCCGGTCCACCTGGACGTCCAGGCGTGCGGAGAGGGCGTTGACCACGCTGGCTCCGACGCCGTGCAGACCGCC
>JBBRKU010000072.1:0-7767 GCA_038231735.1 Actinomycetales bacterium
CAGATCCGACGAGGCCGCCTCCGTGGAACCGTCGTCGACGACGGCCGTGCCGCCGGCGAACGGCGCGCCGCTGTCAACCAGTGCCGGACCGACCTTGCCCATCCAGGCACCCCAGGCTTCCATTTGCGCCGCGGATTGCTCCTCGGTGAACTGGTCCATGGGTGTGGCCGGACCCCTGTAGAGGTAAATGAACTTGCTCATGATATTTTCCTTCCGGTTGGTGCACTCCGGGTCGGTCCGGGGTGCGGTTGTTGATTTATGGTCCTCCACGCCGAGGCCTTGGTTTCGACGGCGCTTTCCGCGGCCGTTTATCCGGACTCCAGAATTGCCTTGAGGGTCTTCAGGTCCTTCCGCGTCGCGAACCGGATCATCGCGGTCATGAAGGGAGCCATGAAAGGTGCGAGGATCCGGGAAAATCCGGCCGGCTCGCCGCTGTTGCGCAGCACCATCCGCGTGGACCCATCATCCAGGGCCGCCCAGGTGTAGGTGGTCTGCATCGGAAAAGGCCCCTGGGCCGTGCGCATGACCAGCTTTTCCCCGGGAGCCAGCTCGGTGATGCGGTACACGTAGGCCAGGTCCCGGCCCAGGAACCGTGCGTTGAACGCGATTTCGGAGCCGATCTGCAGCGGCTTCGGCGAGCACCATTGGGCCGAGACGATGTTCCTGTACCACCGCGGGGCATTGTCCGGATCCGAGGCGTATTCCGCCACCTGGGCACATGGCTTGCCAATCACCGTTTCAACCTGCACATCAACCATTCGTCCGCTCCTAAGCCGTCGGTACCTGCCGGCCGGTGAAGGCAATCAGGCGGTCCAGGCTGGCGGCGGACTCGTCGACGACGGTGGCCTCGGAGAAGCTCCCGCTGGCGCGCAGCTGCGGACTGATGGTGGTCCGGGCCAGTCCCAGCACATAGTCGGACAGCACCGGCGCCACGTCGATAGTCTGACCGGTGGCCACAGCCAGATCCCAGGCATGTACCAGGAATTCAATGTTCAGGATGCTCGCCACAATCGTGGCCGGCAGCACGGCGAAGCCCATATCAATACTGCCCTCCAACCCGCGGTGAGCAAAGGCCTCCAGCGTGGCCTGCGCGGCGTCCGCGATCCGCACCTCCGCCTGCAACCCTGGGCCCTGGGTGATTTCGGCACCGAGCGCGCGGCCGATGCCGGCGACGGAACCGAACAGGTGGTCCACCAGCTCGGCAACCGTGAAGTTCTTGCAGGGAGTCTGCCTGGAAAGATCACCCTCCGTCAGGAAGTGCAGCACCCGCTGCACGATGGCCAGCGACGCCTCGGCGCTGATGAGCTCGTTGATGGGATCCGGGGCCGCGGCCCATTCATCCGCCCCGGCATCGCCGGTGGATCCGTACGCGACCAGACGTCCAAGGAAGTGGTTCCAGCCCTCGGCGTGGCTCGCGGCCTGCTCATCCGTGAGACCGTCATGGACCAGCCGGACGGTAGTGCCGCCGTCGGCCGCGTCCAGCGTGATCGAGACCGTGGACGCTCCCGGCGGCAGGTCCGGCGAACCCTCCCAGCCCCAGCTGAAGACGATGTGTTTGCCCGGCTCAATCTCCGTGAACGTCCCGACGGCCGAATGCCCGGGCACAATTGTCCAGCGGTATTCGCCGCCGACGCGCAGGTCGATTCGCGCGCTGACCGTCTTCCAGCGGCGCAGCCGCTCCGGCCGGGTGATGAGCTCGAAGACGGCGTCGGGAGCGAGGGGCAGGAATACTGTCTTATCGAAGGCCATCGGGTTCTCCTTGCAGTGGTGGTGAATGGAAGTTGCTTGCGTCGGTGACCAGCTGGTCAAGCTCGCTGGTCCAGAACTGATCGATGACAGCCCGGAGGCTGGCCATCCCGCCCTGCTCCAGGCGGTAGAACCTGTTCCGGCCGTCCTTTCTGGCCGTCACAAGACCCGCTTCCGCCAGCAGCAGCAGATGCTGCGAGATGGCGGACCGGCTCACGGGAAACGCGGTGGTCAGCTGGGTCACCGACTGTTCACCGCCGGCCAGCAACTGGAGTAATCGCCGTCTGTTCGGTTCGGCGGCCACCTCCAGCAGGTCAAGCATATGAAATACGTTAGCAGTCACTAACGCATTCGGCAATGGTGGTTCAGAACCGACCACCTTTGGCACTGCGGGGCCTGGGCATCATTCAGAACTGACCATCTTTGGCCCTGCGGGGCCCGGAAATTACGGCGTGTTGGCCTGACACGCCGGGGCTAACGATTCAAAAGTGGTCAGATCTCACCGCCGCCGGCGGCTCACGGGCCCGGATCCAGGCCTGCAGTTCTATGGTCAGACGCTGGGCCTTCAGCTGACCGAGGCAACGCCGCACGCGCTCGTCTTCAACGCCCACGGCACCACCCTGCGCGTCGCCATTGCCCAGGCGGTCTCGCCGGCGCCATACACAGTTCTCGGCTGGATCGTGCCGGACATCGCGGCCACCCTCCACGGTCTCGTCGAGCGGGGCGCCCAACCCTCGCGCTTCGAGGGGATGGAGCAGGATGGCGTCGGGATCTGGACCACGCCGACGGGCAGCAATGTTGCGTGGTTCAAGGATCCCGACGGCAACCTCCTTTCCGTCACAGAGCTTGAGTGAACGCGCCTAATAGGTAATGTGCTTCCAGTCTCGGAGTCCGCGCACGCACCTCTTTACATGTGACCATATAGTCACCTATTCTTAATTCGTGACCGATGACGACCTGGTATTCAAGGCACTCGCCGACCCCACACGGCGCTTCCTGCTCGACCGGCTCTATGCGCGCGACGGCCGCACGCTCACCGAGCTTGAATCCGAGCTGGAGATGACGCGGTTCGGCGTCATGAAGCACCTTCGGCTGCTGGAGGATGCGGGGCTGATCGTCACGCGCAGGTCGGGCCGGGAGAAATTGCACTTCCTCAACCCGGTGCCGATCCGGCTGATCCACGACCGGTGGATCGACAAATACACCGAGCGCCGGATCTCGGCACTCGTGGACCTCAAAACAGAATTGGAGAAGGAATCATGAGCACCACAGCTGAATCCACCCTGACCGCCACCCAGGTCTACCGCATCTACATCAGGGCCTCCGCACAGGCCATCTGGGACGCCATCACCAAACCCGAATGGACCGCCCGCTACGGTTACACCGGCCTGGCCGACTACGATCTGCGCCCGGGCGGAAGCTACAAGGTCCGCGCCACTGAGGAGTTCAAGGCAGCCAGTGCCGCGCAGGGCTACGGCAGCCCCGAGGTGATCACCGAGGGTGATGTGTTGGAGGCCGACCCGCCGCACAGGCTGGTGACCACGTTCCGGATGCTGTTGGATCCGGAGATCGCCGCCGAGCCCTTCACCCGGATCACCTACGAGATCAAAGAAGGTCCCACCGGAGTCTGCTCCCTGACGCTCACGCACGAACTCGAAGGGGCACCGAAGCTGGCGCAGATCGTCGGCGGCAAGCTTGAGGCGGAAGGCGCCGGCGGTGGCCACGCCTGGATCCTCAGCGACCTCAAGACGCTCCTGGAGACCGGATCATCCTTCGCCGGCTGACCCGCCTCGCTGATCGCTGATCGAGCCTGTCGAGATCACTTTCCGGGTCCCCACAGGCTCGATCAGCGAAAGGCCTATTCGACCAGCGGAAGGTGGCTCGACTCCCCAGCTCAGGAATGTCCGAGCTCAGCCTCCGGATCCTCCTCGACCTCGAACGTCGTCGGCTCTTTGCCGGCTCCCAGCCCCACGCCCTTGTCCCCGGATGGAACGCCCTGTCCGGCTTCCAGGCCCTCGCCCTGGTGATCCTTGTCGCCTGCCTCGGTACTCACGCCGTCCTCCTCACCACTGACTCGTCGGTCCTTTCACCTTAGACGCCCACCTCCCGCAAAGGAAGGATGCTTAGTATGGTGTGGAAAAGTGGAACGGGTGCCGGCAATGCCAGACGCGGCGGCCCACGAACGAGAAGTGAGGTGGAGATGGGAGCCGTTGAACTCTTCATGGTCCGGCACGGCGAGAGCGAGGGCAATGTCGCGGCGTCGGCCGCGCAGACCACCGGGGCCGAGGGCATAGAGGTCTTGCTTCGGGACGCGGACGTCCCGCTGAGCCCGACCGGACGCGAGCAGGCACTGGCGCTGAAGGAATGGCTGGCTGCGGCTCCGCCATCGGAGTGGCCCGACTCGGTCTGGTGCTCCCCTTATCTGCGTGCCCGGCAGACGGCCCAGCTGGCGGGGCTGGAGGGATCCCCCGGGCTGCTGATGGAGTCCTCGGGTATCCGGCTGGACGAGCGGCTTCGCGACCGCGAGCTCGGAGTCCTGGACATGCTGACGGCGGCGGGCGTCCAGACCCAGTTTCCGGCGGAGGCACGACGGCGGGAATGTCTCGGTAAGTTCTACTACCGGCCGCCGGGAGGCGAGTCCTGGGCGGACGTCGCGCTGCGGCTGCGATCCCTGCTGGCCGAGCTGGACCAGGTGGAGGACGGCCACAGTGTCGCCCTGATCTGCCACGACGCCGTGATACTGCTTTTCCGCTACATCTGCGAGGGCCTCACCGAGGAAGGCCTGCTGGAGCTGGCGGCGTCCACCACCATCCTGAACGGCTCGGTGACGCGTCTGGTCCGCCCGTTTGGCAGCGGTCCATGGCAGCTGGAGTCCTTCAATGAGGTGGCCCACCTCAAGGCGGTCGGCGCTCCCATAACCGAACACGGACTGTCGGCCTAGAACGTCCGGTCGGACGTTCAGTCGGGCGGTTGCATTCGCAGGAAAGAGGCGTACCTTACAGAACAGGGGATGCAAGAAGCGGGCCCTGAGGCCCACGGTGAGGGAGCACAAAATGCCTGACAAGTCGCCGCACCGGCACCTGACGAAGAAGCCGGTCAAGACCATCAAGGAAAAACGCGCGGACAAGCGGACCAAGAGCACAAACGATGCTGCCGCGGATCCCGTGGCCCCTTTCACGCAGCACTAAGGTCCCAGCTTAGACGCCTCTGATTCTAGCAGGCGGGGGCCGCTCCGCCCCGGCATGGCGATCCTGCGCGTGCTCCACTAGCCACCGGTTCAGTGCGCAGTTCGCGCCCATGTTTTTCGAAAACATGGGCGCGAACTGCCATGTCAACACGGGTTGCGAGCAGTGGAGAGAGGGCAGGGCATGCACGCCCATCACTGTTGGCCGTCAACCCTTCCTTCACTCAGGCCTTCATCCCGGCCGTCGAGGCGGGCCTCGGCCGGTGGGCTCGAAGAGCTCCAGGGGTTTCCGGACGGACCCTCGAGCAGGATCTGGCGAACGGCGGTGCGAGGTGCATCACTTCGTGGAACCCCAGATGCTGGCAGTAGAAGTCGATGGCGGCGTCCACGTCGTGGACGATGTAGCGGACATTTACCGTTGCCATGCCGGCCTCCTCGTTGCCGTCTGCTCACAGAGTGCATCCGGCTCAGGCGGCCGCAGTCAGCTCGACCGGAAGTCCTGCCATGACGGTCTGTCGCTCGGCTTCCAGCCATGCCATTAAGTTCCTTCCACCGTTCCAGTGTGGCCCACCCATCGCCTATCGTTGATGAAGATGATTACTAGACGCCAAGCGGCCCAGTTCCTTGACATACCCCTTGAGATGGCCCAGCGTAACGGCATGCCGTCCCGGCTGACCGAGGACGAACTCGCCGACATCAACGAGCACCCGCCGGCCTGGCTGGCGCAGTCGCGGGCCAACCGCACGGGCCAGCGTCCCATCTGGGTGCAATTGCGGTGCTACATCTGCGACTTCTCGGAAACGGCTCGGCCGAAGAAGTGGTGGCCGGATTTCACCTATGTTGTCTGCGCCCACCATGGCCTGGACGAGCTGCCTGCGCTGGCCGCCGGAGAGAGCCGCCGTGAATACGACGGCGTCGGCAGCCGGTTTATTGGCATCGTCGAGGGACCGGAGCAGCGTTAGCCCTGGGTCAGCCCTTCCTCGTTTGGCTACGGCTCAGCGGCGGGCGCGGGCGTGCAGGACGGCTGAAATCACGCGTCCAGCTACGCCTACCGCAGGAATTAGGCACATTGCGATCACCAGGGTGTTTGGCCGGAACACCATGAGGCCCGACGCGTTTTTGCGGTAGACACCGAGGGGAATCACGATTCCGCCGCCGCCGCCGCCTCCCCCGACGGCTACACCAGCGGCTCCACGAGCGGAAGCACCATCGCCGGGAGCTCCATCGCCGGAGGATTCAGCCGATCCTGTCCGCGGCCTGGCGGCGGCGTCCGTGCCGCCACCGCCGAACCCGTAGTGCACCAGGGCCACCGGGATGACCGTCTGGTCGCCGATTGAAACCGGATCGCCGTACGCCCTGGCCACGCCGAATGATCTGAAGGAATCGGCCAGACCGGCCACAAGATTGCTCATGCGGTAACCTTACCCGCGGTCCCGATCTGCGCACCGGACCGGGGCGAAGCTGTTAATTCGCCAGTCCGGCCTTCCGGAGCGCCTCGGCCATGGCAGTGTCCACGGCTGCCGTTTTGGCAGCAGCCGGATTCGCCGCAGCCGGTTTCCCCCCAGCAGGTTTTCCCGCGGCCGGTTTGCCGCGGCGGTCGGCAGATGCCCGGACAGGAGCACGATTCGCCGCCGCCCCGTCGTCGTCGAGCCTCAGGCTCAGCGAGATCCGCTTCCGCTCCGGGTCCACCTCCAGCACCTTGACCCGGACCACCAGCCCCGACTTCACCACCTCGCGCGGATCGGAGACGAATCTGTTGGCCATCGCGGAGACATGGACCAGCCCGTCCTGGTGCACGCCGATATCCACGAACGCCCCGAACGCGGCCACGTTGCTGACCGTTCCCTCCAGGATCATCCCCGGGCGCAGGTCCGTGATCTTCTCAATCCCCTCGGAAAAGGAGGCTGTGGCAAACTCCGGGCGCGGATCACGGCCGGGCTTGACCAGCTCCGCCATGATGTCCTGCACCGTCGGCAGCCCGAACACCTCGTCCACAAAGTCCGCCGGCGCAAGGGTGGCGACGGCGCCCACGCCGGAAACGACGTCGTTCTTCGACGCGGAAGTCTTCGAAACCCCGGCGGCAGCGAGAATGCGCCGCGCCACCCCGTACGCCTCGGGGTGCACGCTGGAGCCGTCCAGCGGCTCCGCTCCCCCGCTGATCCGCAGGAATCCGGCACTCTGCTCGAACGCCTTGGCGCCCAGCCGTGGCACCTTCTTCAGCTCCGTGCGGCGGGCGAAGGGCCCGTGTTCATTGCGGTGCGACACAATGTTCTCGCTGAGCAGCGTGCCCACGCCCGCCACCCGGGCCAGCAGCGCCGGCGAGGCGGTGTTGACGTCCACGCCCACCGCGTTCACGCAGTCCTCCACCACCGCATCCAGCGAACGGTACAGCTTCGCGGGGGTCAGGTCGTTCTGGTACTGGCCCACGCCAATGGACTTCGGCTCAATCTTCACCAGCTCCGCCAGCGGATCCTGCAGCCGGCGGGCAATCGAGACCGCCCCGCGCAGCGACACGTCCATCCCCGGCAGCTCCGCGGCGGCCAGCGCGGAAGCGGAATACACGGAGGCTCCGGCCTCGGACACCACCAGTTTGGCCACGCTCCGCGCCGGGTCCGTGCGTTTGAGCTCCGCGATCAGCTCGCCGGCCAGCTTGTCCGTCTCCCGCGACGCGGTCCCGTTGCCGATCGCGACCAGTTCGACGGCGTGTTCCCGCGACAGCCGGGCCAGTCTGGCCAGCGCGTCATCCCACTTCCGGGCCGGCGCGTGCGGGTAGACCGTATCCGTGGCCACGACTTTGCCGGTGCCGTCCACCACGGCGACCTTCACCCCGGTGCGCA
>JBBRKU010000073.1:0-7755 GCA_038231735.1 Actinomycetales bacterium
GGCTGTCGCGTTCTCCGCCGTCTTTGCGTTCTCGCTGGCGTTCTCCGTCCGGAACACGGCCAGCAACCAGGCCTACACCTACTTCGATACCCGGGCCCGGCTCTGGGAATTTGCCCTCGGGTCGTTGCTGGCACTGGCGCTGCCATACCTGAAGTTCCCGCGGATGGTCCGGGTGGTGATGGGCTGGACGGGGATCGTGGCGATGCTCAGCTGCGGCCTGATCCTCACCGTGGACCAGCAGTTCCCCGGCTACGTTGCCCTCTGGCCGACGTTGGCCGCGGCCTTTGTGATCATCGCCGGGCAGAGCGGCAGCCGGTTCGGAGTGGACCGCATCCTCTCCGCCAAACCGCTGGTGGAAATGGGCAACATCTCCTACGCGCTGTACCTGTGGCACTGGCCGGTGCTGGTGATATACCTGTCGGTGATCGGAGCGCCCGCCGTGGGCCTGCTGCAGGGACTGGTGCTCATCGCGGTGTCCATCCTGCTGGCCTTCCTGGCCACCAAGTACGTGGAAACGCCGCTGCGCCGCTGGGAGTGGCCGGAAATGCACGTCTGGCGTGCCGCCGTCGTGATTATTGCCTGCGGTGCGCTGCTGGCCGGTCCGGTGGCGATCGCGCAGACGCGGCTGAACGCCTACGACGCCGCCGTGGCGGCCCAGCCGGCGGAGGACAACCCGGGGGCGGCCGCGCTGGAGCCGGGATACGCCGGATCACCCTCGCCCAACGCGAAACCGATTCCCGCCCCGGCGCAGCTGAAAAATGAGTTCGCCACGATCGACGGCGACTGCACCGGGAAGCTGGCGCCGTCCTCGCCCGTGCTCGCGCAGATCTGCCACGCGAACAAGCCCACCGGGACGCCGGCCAAGACCGTTGTGGTGCTGGGGGACTCGCACTCGCAGCAGTGGCTGCCGGACCTGGACACGATGGCGGCCGGGCACAACTGGCAGATTGTGATGCTGATCAAGGACGGCTGCCGTTACGGCGGGGATTCCCCGACGCGCGTGGACGACTGCAACCAGTTCAACGCCCTGGACAGGGACTACGTGACGAACCTGCATCCGGACGCCGTTTTCACGCTGGCTTCGCTGACGCTGAAGGACGCGCCGTACGAGTCCGAGGTCCCGGCCTACCTGGACGGCATCGAGGGCTTCACGGACGCCGGGATCCAGGTCATCGGGATGCGGGACAACCCGCGGTTCAACATCAACATGGCGGACTGTGCCGCGACGAAGGGCGCCTCGGCGTCGGCCTGCAACCCGCCGCTGTCCGAGAGCCTGGCGGAGGCTTCGCCAATGGATGCTTACCAGGGCAAGGTCAACAACCTGTTCCTGATGGACATGAGCGACTTCATCTGCACCAACGATGTGTGTCCGGCCGTGGTGGGCAATGTCTATGTCTACAAGGACGACAACCACCTGACCAAGACGTACACGCAGTCGATGGCGCCGATGTTTGAACAGCAGCTGATGTCCGTGACCGGGTGGAAATAGCCGCGCCCGCCCGCCCGCCGTCGTCGTGAGTTGCCCCGTGAGTTGGCGCACATACCTGCCCCAGCCGCCCGCGCGGTATAGAGCGGCGCCGGCTTTCGTTTTAGGATAGATACACGCACAGACCAGGCTCGTAATGACGGGCTGGTCATCGGCTGCAACCCCCACCCGGTACCACCGCCTGAGGAGCACTCGTGACCATGTCCGAATCCCCTGACCCCTTCGCCCTGATCGGCCTGACCTACGACGACGTGCTGCTGCTGCCCGGGCACACGGACGTCATCCCGTCCGAGGCGGATCCCAGCTCCCGCATTTCCAAGCGCATCGCGGTGGCGACGCCGCTGCTGTCCGCCGCGATGGACACCGTGACCGAGGGCCGGATGGCCATCGCCATGGCCCGCCAGGGCGGCTTGGGCGTGGTGCACCGCAACCTCTCCATGGACGACCAGGCGGAGCAGGTGGACCGGGTCAAGCGCAGCGAATCCGGCATGATCACCAACCCCGTCACCATCGGCCCGGACGCCACGTTGGCGCAGCTGGATGACTTGTGCGGCCGGTTCAGCGTGTCCGGACTTCCCGTCGTCGACGGCGATGGCCGGCTGCTGGGCATCGTCACCAACCGGGACACGGTCTTCATCCCGGAGTCCGAATTCGCGCACCGCATGGTCCGCGACGTGATGACCGCGATGCCGCTGGTCACCGGCCGGGTGGGCATCCGCCGCGACGAGGCGTCCGCGCTGCTGGCCAAGAACAAGATCGAGAAGCTTCCGCTGGTCGACGGCGGCGGCATCCTGCGCGGCCTGATCACGGTCAAGGACTTCACCAAGGCCGAGCAGTACCCGCTGGCCACCAAGGACAACGAGGGCCGGCTGCGTGTCGGGGCCGCCATCGGCTTCTTCGGTGACGGCTGGGAGCGGGCCATGCGGCTGGTCGACGCGGGCGTGGACGCACTGTTCGTGGACACCGCCAACGGCCACAGCCAGGGTGTGCTGGAGATGATTGCCCGGCTGAAGTCCGAGCCCGCCGCCGCGCATGTCGACGTGATCGGGGGCCAGGCGGCCACCCGCGAGGGCGCGCAGGCCCTGATCGACGCGGGCGCGGACGGCATCAAGGTGGGCGTGGGCCCGGGCTCCATCTGCACCACCCGCGTGGTGGCCGGCGTCGGTGTGCCGCAGATCACCGCCATCTACGAGTCCGCCAAGGCTGCCGGTCCGGCCGGAGGGCCGCTGATTGCCGACGGCGGCCTGCAGTATTCGGGGGACATCGGCAAGGCGCTGGTGGCGGGCGCGGACACCGTGATGCTCGGCTCGCTGCTGGCCGGCACCGAGGAAGCCCCGGGCGAGCTGATTTTCGTCAACGGCAAGCAGTTCAAAACCTACCGCGGCATGGGCTCGCTGGGGGCCATGCAGTCCCGCGGCCAGAACACCTCCTACTCCAAGGACCGCTACTTCCAGGCGGACGTCAGCGGCGACGACAAGCTGATCCCCGAGGGCATCGAGGGCCGGGTTGCCTACCGCGGGCCGCTGTCCTCCGTGGCGTACCAGCTGGTCGGCGGGCTGCGGCAGACCATGTTCTACACCGGCGCCCGCACGGTGCCGGAGCTCAAGGCCAAGGGCAAGTTTGTCCGGATCACGGCCGCCGGGCTCAAGGAATCCCACCCGCATGACATCCAGATGACGGTGGAAGCACCCAACTATGGCTCCAAATAGACCCCAGCAGCCGTGCCGGATGGGGCGGCAATTTTCCGGTTGCTGCGCTCGTTCCTCACGCAGCAACGCAGCCTACAAAAATTGCCGCCCATCCGGCGGCGCCACCCCGGATTGGCGCGGAAGCAACTGGGATAGGCTTGTCCGGTGACTTATGAGATTGAAATTGGCCGCGGCAAGCGTGGGCGCCGTGCGTACTCCCTGGACGACATCGCGATCGTCCCGTCCCGCCGTACGCGCGACCCCAAGGACGTGTCCGTCAGCTGGCAGATAGACGCCTACCAGTTCGGCATGCCCGTCATCGGTGCCCCGATGGACTCGGTGATGTCCCCGGCCACCGCCATCGCCCTGGGCCGGCTCGGAGGGCTCGGGGTGCTGGATCTGGAGGGACTCTGGACCCGGTACGAGGACCCGGAGCCCGTGCTGGATGAGATCGCCCAGCTGGAGGCGTCCGCCACCAGCTCCGCCGCCACCAAGCGCCTGCAGACGCTCTACCAGGCCCCGGTCCAGCCCGAGCTGATCACGTCCCGGCTGGCGGAGATCCGCACCTCCGGTGTCACCGTGGCCGGCGCCCTGACCCCCCAGCGCACGCAGGAATTCTACAAAACGGTGGTCGACGCCGGGGTGGATATCTTTGTCATCCGCGGCACCACCGTCTCGGCCGAGCACGTTTCCAAGACCACCGAGCCGCTGAACCTCAAGCAGTTCATCTACGAGCTCGACGTCCCGGTCATCGTGGGCGGCGCCGCCGGCTACACGCCCGCGCTGCACCTGATGCGTACCGGCGCGGCTGGCGTGCTGGTCGGCTTTGGCGGGGGAGCAACGACGACGACGCGGCGCGCCCTGGGCATCCATTCCCCGATGGCCAGCGCCATTTCCGACGTCACCTCCGCGCGGCGCGACTATATGGACGAGTCCGGCGGCCGCTATGTGCACGTGATTGCCGACGGCGGCATGGGCTCCAGCGGCGACATCGTCAAGGCGATCGCCATGGGCGCGGATGCGGTAATGCTCGGTTCCGCCCTGGCCCGCGCCGACGAGGCCCCCGGCCAGGGCTGGCACTGGGGCGCCGAGGCGCACCACCCGGAACTGCCCCGCGGCGACCGGGTCCGGCTGGACACGGTCGGCCCGCTTGAGGAAGTGCTCTTCGGCCCGGCGCACCACGCCAACGGCACATCCAACCTGATCGGCGCGCTGCGCCGGTCGATGGCCACCACCGGCTACTCGGACCTGAAGGAATTCCAGCGCGTGGAGGTAGTGGTCTCGCCCTACTCGGGCGCCTGACCCCAGACCGGCACCTGCCCTTCTGCGGCACAACGAAGTATGGTGAACTCACCAGATCGTTGTATCTCCAGGAGGTCCGCCATGTCTGTAGCAGCACGCCCCACCGGTAATCTAGGCCCGCAGGCCCGCGAGGCCTCGCTGGCCACGCTGAGGGCGACGGCGGATCCCGGCAAGGAACTGGACATCCTGATCGTCGGTGGCGGCGTCGTCGGCGCCGGATCCGCCCTGGATGCGGTGACGCGCGGGCTGACGGTGGGCATTGTGGAGGCGAACGACTGGGCCGCCGGGACGTCGTCGCGCTCGTCCAAACTGATCCACGGTGGCCTGCGCTATCTGGAAATGCTGGATTTTGCCCTGGTCCAGGAGGCCCTGAAGGAGCGCGGACTGCTGATCCAGCGGATCGCCCCGCACCTGGTCCGGCCGGTGCCGTTCCTGTATCCGCTCTCCAAGCGGTTTGTGGAGCGGCCCTACGTCGGGGCCGGCATCCTGCTCTATGACACGCTCGGGCTGACCTCGGGCAACAGCCGCGGCGTGCCCATGCACAAGCACCTGAGCAAGCGGGGCACGCTGCGTGCGGCCCCGAGCCTGAAGAATGACGCCATGATCGGCTCAATCCGCTATTACGACGCGCAGGTGGATGACGCGCGGCTGGTGGCCAACGTGGTCCGGACAGCGGCGTCCTATGGCGCGCACGCGGTCAACCAGGTCAAGGTGGTGGACTTCCTGCGCGAGGGCGAGCGCGTGGTGGGTGCCAAGGTGGTGAACCGGGAGGACGGCAGCGAATTCGAAATCCGGGCCAAGCAGGTGGTCAACGCCACCGGCGTCTGGACCGATGAAACACAGGCCATGGTCACCGACCGGGGCCAGCTCAAGGTGCGCGCCTCCAAGGGCATCCATCTGGTGGTTCCGCGGGACCGGTTCCAGTCCACCGTGGGGCTGATTCTGCGCACCGAAAAGTCGGTGCTCTTCGTCATTCCCTGGGGCCGGCACTGGATCATCGGCACCACGGACACGGACTGGAAGCTGGACAAGGCTCATCCGGCCGCGTCGTCCAAGGACATCGACTACGTCCTGGAACACGTGAACAAGGTGCTCAAGCGGCCCCTGACCCGGGAGGACGTGGAAGGCGTCTACGCCGGGCTGCGGCCGCTGCTGGCCGGCGAAAACGACTCCACCGCCAAGCTGTCCCGGGAGCACGTCGTCGCACACCCGGTGCCGGGACTCGTCGTCGTCGCCGGCGGGAAGTTCACCACCTACCGGGTGATGGCCAAGGATGCGGTGGACGAGGCGACGCGGACCATGGACGAGCGGGTGGCGCCCAGCTGCACGGACACGATTCCGCTGCTTGGCGCGGACGGGTACAAGGCCGCGTGGAACCGGCGCACCCGCACCGCGGAGCAGACCGGCGTGCATGTGGCGCGGATCGAGCACCTGCTGGGCCGCTACGGATCCCTCACCGACGAGCTGCTGGCGCTAATCGCCGAAGACGCGCAGCTGGCCGAGCCGCTGCCCGGGGCCGATGACTACCTGGCGGCCGAGGTTGTCTACGCGACCACCCACGAGGGCGCCCTGCATGTGAACGACGTGCTCACCCGGCGGACACGGATCTCCATCGAATCCTGGGACCGTGGCGTTTCCGCCGCCCCGGTTGTCGCTAGACTGATGGGTGGGATTTTGGGCTGGAGCCAGGCGCAGCAGGAGAACGAGGTCAAGCATTATCTGGCCCGGGTGGAAGCGGAACGGCTCAGCCAGCAGCAGCCGGACGATGAGTCCGCCGATGCGGCCCGCATGGGTGTGGATGACATCGTTCCGCTGCGCTGACGCCGCGGCAAGACTGCGGCCGGCGGAGAACGAGGCAAGGCCGGAAAGGCAGACATGACAGAGAGCTCATTCGAGCGATACGACGCCGAACTGACGACGCCGGAAATGGTCATCCTGGAGATGGAGGCGACCTCCAAGGAGGACGCCTCCGCCCAGCTGGCCCGCCGGATGTACGACGCCGGGCGGGTGTCCGACCTGGATGGCTTCCTGGCCCAGGTCAACGCCCGCGAGCACCAGATGGCTACGGGGCTGCCCGGCGGCGTGGGGCTGCCGCACGCCCGCAGCACCTTCGTCTCGCAGACGACCATTGCCGTCGGCATCACCCGCTACGGCTACAGCCTTGACTTCGGCGCGGTGGACGGCCCGGCAACCGTGGTGCTGCTGATCGCCACCCCCGCCAGCTCCTTCTCCGAGCACCTGGAGGTGCTGGCCACCATGGCGCGCTCACTGTTCAAGGAGAATTTCCGCGAGTCCCTGCGCCGCGCGCACGACGCGGAGGTCATCGCCGAGCTGATCAACTCCAGCCTGGTCTTCTTCGACCACTGACCCAGCGAGCCGGTGATCGAGCTTTCGAGATCAAGGCCGGGTCTCGACAAGCTCGACCATCGGTGGTCGATGGCGGCTTAGTCGTGGTGAATATGGTCACTTTTTGCTGGTATGCGCCGATATCGGTTAGGAGAGTCGCCCGCCTTCCACAACTGACCACCTTTGGCCGCCCGTGCCCGTCTAAATCCGGCGTGTCGTCAGCTCTGCCCGCGTGTCGGATTCATAAGTGGTCAGTTTCCGGTGGCCGATGGAGGCCTCCCGCGGCCGAGCAGAGACCCCGCCCGGCTCCATTGGGAGTTCTACAGGCGGACGAAGTACCTTTAAGGGGTGTTGAAAACCGCCCTCAAGCCCCGTTGGATTGCCGCGCTGATCCTTGCGACCACGACGCTGCCTGCGTTGCACTTCAAGTTGATCACGCTCCAGACATTTGCTCTGGTCATGCTGCCTCTACTCATCGCGGTCCGCTTGCTGGAAGAGTAATTGCGAATGAGGTGACGGGTGGGGCTTTGGACCTGGTAATTTGGTGACCGGCTCACTGTCGTGATAAGTCATGATTGTCATTTGAGTGATGGCTGCGCCACAAGTAACAGTGAGCTGCACTTTTAATGTACCTGTCGCAGTGCGTGATCGCATCGTTTGACTGGCATTCTCAGTGGCGATATGTGATTGGTGACCACATCGAGACTGCATCGTCTGGTAATGCGGCACAGGACTTGGAAGGGATTCTTGCGTGTCGCAGGTCAGCCTGTATGCTTGCTGAGCTAGGTTTGACCACACAAATTTTTGGACGCGGTCAGTTTGACTGGTCGATTCAGGTCAACAGGTCATGATAGCATCATTGCGTAAGAGCGTTGACGTCTGTTCATGCGAATGACTCACTACAGTAGTCGTCTGAGTGTAGCTCTATCACCC
>JBBRKU010000074.1:0-7737 GCA_038231735.1 Actinomycetales bacterium
AGCTGGCGGTCGAAGCTGAACTTCACGTCGGTGGAATCAAGGGTGTCGCCATTGGCAAACTTGAGACCGGACTTCAGCTTGACGGTGTACTGGGTGGGAGTGGTGAACGAGGCAGACTCGGCCATATCCGGCTGGGGATCGGCGCTGCCCGGCTTGGAGTTCAAAACGAACGGGTATATCTGGTTCATCACCATGAATGAACCGTTGTCGTAGGATCCGGCGGGATCCAGGAAGGTGACCTTGTCCGTGGTACCGAGGGTGATCGGTGCCCCGCTGGAGCCGTTGCTGCTGCCGCTCGCGGTGCTGCCACCGGTGGGGCCCGTGCAGGCGGTCAGCGCCAGCATCGAGACGCCCGCAAGGGCAACCGCATAGCGCAGGCCCATCTTTTTCTTAGCCATCTGCAAACTTTCTTTCGATGAGTGCGACGTGCGCTCCGCGTCACTCGTTGAAGTGAGGCAGCGCACAATCGTGATGCCTTGTTTCTACCAGAGTCCGGCAGGTTTTTCTCCCTGCAACAAAAGTTGCAATCAGATATTTACCTACCGAAGGGTCGGTCAGCCCTACTGCCGCTTGGTGAAACGTTGCCAGCAGCCGACTTTTAAAGTGCTCGCTCTAAAGTGCGGGTTTCGTGACCGCCTTCGCCGCCGCATCGAGGGCAAACAGCCCGAAGGCGTGCTGCGCCGCCGCCGTCCGCGACTCGTACTGGAGGGCGAATTCCGCCAGAAGCTCCCCCGCGGTCGTCTCCGTCAGCTCCCGGGCCATGCCGCCGTCGACGAGCCAGGCCCGCAGCAGGACCTCATCCAGCTCCAGATGGAACTGGATGCCGATCGCGCTGCCAAGACGGAAGGCCTGGTTGGGGCACTGCGCGGTGCGTGCCAGCAGCGTGGCGCCCACCGGCAAACCCACGTTGTCCGTGTGCCAGTGCACCACCGGCGTGCGGTGCAAATGGCTCAGCAGCCTGTCGTCCGCCACCAGCTCCACCGGCGCCAGCCCCACTTCATGCGCCACACCCTTATGCAACGGCGCACCGAGGGCCAGGGCGATGATCTGGTGGCCCAGGCAGATGCCCAGCACCGGCACATCCGCGGCGACGGCGTCCCGCACCAGCTGCGCCTCCTGCGCCAGACCGGGATGGTGAGCCGCGTCGTCCGCGTCCATCGGGCCGCCCATAATCACGACGCCGGCCAGATCATCCATGCCGGGCAGCTGCGGTGCCGCTTCGGAGACGATGCTGCGGACCTCGTAGGGGATTCCGACGGCGGTCAGGGCATCCGCGATGAGGCCGGGACCTTCCCACGGAGCATGTTGGAGAATCAGGACACTTTTCTGCACGAATTTCGCCACGGGGCCAGCCTAATCCAGCGCAGCCTGCGGCGGCCCGGCCTGCGGCGGGCCGGAGCGCAGGGCCTGGTCCAGCAGCGCCTGGGCGGACCAGCGCATCGAGGCCACGGCCTCCTCGCGGGTCAGGTGCCCGATGTCAGTCAGCCAGACCAGGGCCTCGATGCCGATCGCGCTCCTGATGGCCAACGCCAGCGAGTGAATCCCGGCGTCGCACATCTCGCCACGCAGTGGCTCCAGCGCCTCTTCGATCCAGCCGATGGCCCGGCCCTGCCGCAGCGGCAGCGGACCGCTTTCAGGGTCCGGCTCCAACGACAGCCGCAGCATGGTGCGCTGCTGCCCTTCCGTTTCCAGAATCAGCCGGGTGAACTCCTCGACGACGGAACGGAGCCGGAGCACCGGATCGGCCGGAGCACCCGGCGGCAGCATCGAGCGCCGGTTGGTCTCCGGATGGGCGGCCGTCAGCAGGTCCCGCTGGCCGGGAAAATAGCGGTAGGCCGTGCTCCGGGCCACACCTGCCACCACGGCCGCGTCATCTACCGTTGGGGTTCGTCCCGATGCCACCAATTCCCGCGCGGCGTTCGTCAAAGCATCATAGGTCCGCTGCTTCTGTCCGGTGCGGCCAGCGTCCAGATAGTGGGTTGACATGGAACTCATGATACTTCAGTCTTGTTATGGGACTGACGTCCCATAAAGTTTTCACTCCTAGCAACGAGGCGAGTCCTGTGGACACGACGAAATCCTTAGCACCCATCCTCCGGGGCCAGGACCAGGGCGAGCGCCGCTGGTTCTTCGGCGGCGGAGTCCATATCTGGAAGGCGCAGGCGCACGAAACCGGCGGAGCCTTCCTGCTGTTCGAAGACCAGATGACCGCCGGCAAAATGACGCCGCTGCACACCCACCCCGACTCCGACGAATCCATGTACATTCTCTCCGGAGAAATCCTGATGCACCTGGACGGAGCGCAGCACCACATCGGTGCGGGCGGATTAGCGGTGGCACCACGCGGCGTTCCGCACGCCTTTATGGTGCTTTCCGACGCCACCCGCATGTTGTGCCTGCACACTCCGGGCTGCTACGTGATTGATCCCCGGCCTGCGGGTACGGTCATTGGGTGAGGATCTTTACGGTGGGCCACTCCACTCATCCCATCGACGAGTTTGTGGCCCTCCTTCAGTCGCACGGGATCGGGGCCATTGTCGACGTGCGCACCATCCCCAAGTCCCGGCACAACCCGCAATTTGCCCAGGACGCCCTTGCCCCGAGTTTGGCCGCGGAGGGCATCCTCTACCGTCGGATGGAATCGCTGGGCGGGTTGCGGCACAGCCGCAAGGACAGCGGCAATGGGGCCTGGCGGAACGCATCGTTCCGGGGCTACGCGGACTACATGCAGACCCCTGAATTCGCAGCCGGGATCGGCGAGCTGGTGGCGTTCGCGGCCGGGCAGCCGACGGCGATCATGTGCGCTGAGGCAGTTCCGTGGCGCTGCCACCGGTCGCTGATCGGCGATGCGCTGCTGGTACGCGGGGTCGAGGTCCTCGACATCATGAGTGGAAAGTCCGCCAAGCCGCACCCCATGACCCGGTTCGCCAGGGTCGTCGGCGAAACGGTCACCTACCCGCCCGAGCCGGACTCCCCCACCGGTTGAGAGCACAGTTGGCGCCCATGTTTTTCGAAAACATGGGCGCGAGCTGTCACCTCAACACAGGGTTTAGAGCGAGGGGCGGGCCAGCGAGCGGGCGGTATCGATCGTCGCCTGCCCCAGTACGCGGGTGCCCTGGTACAGTACGACGGTTTGTCCCGGGGCAACGCCGCGCAGCGGCTCCTCCAGCGTAACGACCAGCTCCTCCCGGAGTCCGCGGCCGTCGTCGTCGGGCACCAGTTCCAGATACGCCCGCGCCGGCACGGGATCGCCGTGGGCACGGACCTGGGCCATGCAGCCGAAGGTCCGGGAACGGCGGGAATCGACATCCTCGACCAGCGAGGCTTCGGGGAGGGGAAGCCCGGCCCAGGACACCTTGATGCCGCGGATCTCGTCGATCGCCAGCAGGGCCTGCGGTCCCACCACCACCTTGTTCTCCTTCGGCCGGATCTCCAGCACAAAGCGCGGTTTTCCGTCGGCGGCCGGGGTGCCCAGCTTGAGCCCGCGGCGCTGGCCCACGGTGAAGGCGTTCGCGCCGGGATGCTCACCGACCTTGGCGCCGGACTCGTCCACGACGTCCCCGGTGCTCATCTGGATCTTCTCCGCCAGCCAGCCGGCCGTGTCGCCGTCGGGGATGAAGCAGATGTCGTGGCTGTCCGGCTTTTTCGCCACCGACAGCCCGCGGCGCTCCGCCTCGGCGCGCACCTCGGCCTTGGACGGGGTGTCCGCCAGCGGGAACATCGAGTGCTTGAGCTGCTCGTGGGTCAGCACGCCGAGCACATAGCTCTGGTCCTTGGCCCAGTCCGCGGCCCGGTGCAGCTCCTTGTTGCCGCGTCCGTCGTCGACCACCTTGGCGTAGTGCCCGGTGCAGACGGCGTCGAACCCCAGCGCCAGCGCCTTCTCCAGCAGCGCGGCGAACTTGATCCGCTCATTGCAGCGCATGCAGGGGTTCGGCGTGCGCCCGGCGGCGTACTCGTCGATGAAGTCCTGGACCACATCCTCCTTGAACCGCTCGGAGAAGTCCCAGACGTAGTACGGAATGCCCAACTTGTCACAAGCGCGCCAGGCGTCGTTCGAGTCCTCCACGGTGCAGCATCCCCGGCTGCCGGTCCGCAGCGTCCCGGGCATGCGGGAGAGCGCAAGGTGGACCCCGACGACGTCGTGCCCGGCATCGACGGCGCGCGCGGCGGCCACGGCCGAGTCCACGCCCCCGCTCATGGCGGCTAATACTCGCATTACTTTCCAACTCCAGACTGTGCAGCGCCGACTGTCGGCGCGGCGGCTTCATTCAACCGCTTCTTGTGCTTCGAACCGGCTGTTTCAATGCTCGATACGTGCCCGGCCATCCCGGCCTGCCTGGCGCGCGCATATGCCGCCGGCAGTGCGGCCACGAATTTCTCAACGTCCCCGGACGTGGATGTATGCCCCAGGCTGAATCTTTGTGCCCCGCGCGCCACATCCTCGGGCAGACCCATCGCCAGCAGCACATGCGAGGGCCTTGGGACACCGGCGGTACACGCAGAGCCGGTTGAAGACTCAATTCCGGCCATATCCAACACGAACAGCAGCGAATCCCCTTCACAGCCCGGAAAGGTGAAATGCGCGTTCCCGGGCAGCCGGTGCTCCGGCACACCTTCAACCGGCACGTCATCGACGGGCACGCCGCGCAGGATAGCTTCCGGCACGGCGGCCCGGACTCCGGCGATCAGCCGATTGCGCAGTCCGGCAATCCGGGCGCTTTCTTCCGTCAAATGCTCGACGACGTCCTGGGCGGCCGCTGCAAAGGCGGCTATCGAGGCGGTATCGAGGGTTCCGGAACGGACGTCGCGCTCCTGCCCGCCCCCGTGCTGCACTGGGACCAGCTTTACGGAACGCCCGAGCAGCAGGGCACCGACCCCCACCGGGCCGCCGATCTTATGCCCGCTGATGGACATCGCGGCCAGCCCGGAGGCAGCGAAGTCGACCGGCACCGAGCCGAAGGCCTGGACCGCATCGGAGTGCACGGGAATCCCGTAGCCGGCCGCGAGCGCTACGATCTCGGCGATCGGCTGGACGGTGCCCACCTCATTGTTGGCCCACATCACCGTGATCAGTGCGACGGTCTTTGCACCGCGGCCGTGCCCGCCGTCGAGCTCTTCCCGCAGGGCGTCCAGCCGGACCAGCCCGTGCTCATCCACCGGCAGCCAGACGGCCTCGGCGTGCTCATGCCTTTCCAGCCACTCCACAGTGTCCTGCACCGCCGGGTGCTCAATGGCGGAAACCAGGATCCGCTTCCGCGCGGGATCGGCATCGTGCCGGGACCAAAACAACCCCTTGACGGCAAGGTTGTCCGCCTCGGTGCCCCCGGAGGTGAAGATCACCTCGGACGGGTGGGCTCCAGCCGCCGCGGCGAGCGTTTCGCGGGCCTGCTCCACCACCGCTCGGGCGCGCCGGCCGGAGCCGTGCAGCGACGAAGGGTTGCCGCTGCGGCTTAGTTCGGACGTGAGTGCGGCGAGGGCCGGGGCCGATATTGGCGTGGTCGCCGCGTGGTCAAGGTACACGGGCACGCCACCATTCTACCGACACGGCAGCCGCCCCGGTTTCGATGGCCTGCGGGGCCGGCTGTGACCGTTGCGGCGCAAACATACGCAACATAATTGACTTCCTCGGTGCCGGCTTCTAAAATTAAGAAAATGGATTTTTAGAAAAGGGGCATCATGTCTACGCAAACCGAGGCACTAACGGACCTGCTGGCCGCCCCTGCCCGACGGGACCCTGGCCGGGATCCTGGCCGGGGTCCTGACCAGTTGGGACGCAGCCGGCTCAGCATTGGCGAATTGGGCACTGGCGAACTGGACAATGACCGCCTGGGAATCGGCGAACTCGACGACGACGAACTAGGGCTGGAAGGCCTGGACACCGGCGTCATCGACGTCGCCGCCGCGGAACGCGCCATTGGTGACCTTCTGCGTGCCCTTGGCCGGGACCTGGCCAATCCGCACCTGATCGACACCCCGCGCCGCGTGGTGGGCGCCTTCAAGGAGATGCTGACACCCCGCGAGGCCAGCTGGACGACCTTCCCCAATGAGGACGGCTACCGTGAACTGGTGCTGGTGAAAAACGTCCCCTTCCACTCCCTCTGCCAGCACCACCTACTGCCCTTCCGGGGCGTGGCGCACATCGGCTACCTCCCCGGCGATCGGCTCTTCGGCCTGTCCAAGCTTGCGCGGGGACTGGAACTGTTCGCCCGTGACCTGCAGGTCCAGGAGCGGCTGACCAAACAGCTGGCCGACTGGCTGGTGGAAACCCTGGATCCGCGCGGGGTGGGGGTCGTTCTGGAAGCCGAACACATGTGCATGTCCCTGCGCGGTGTCCAGGCCAGCGGAACCTTGACCCGCACCTCCACGTTCTATGGTGAACTGAGTACTCCCGGCCCATTGCGCGACCAGTTTCCAAACTAGCTCCCCCAGGTTTCGAACCAGCACCCCGGTGCAGCTGCACCCAGCTCAAGCTTCACAAGCCGAAAAGAGACGACCATGGACACCGTGGAAAACAATGAGGGCACCATTCAGACCGAGGGCACCATACTGATCATCGGCGGCGGCCTGGCCGGCGCCACCGCAGCCGCCACGCTGCGCGAGGAAGGCTTCACCGGTCCAGTCACGCTGATCGGCAACGAGGACCAGGTCCCCTACATCCGCCCACCGCTGTCCAAGGGCTTCCTGGCCGGCAAGGACAGCGAGGAATCCCTGCTGCCGTACCCGCAGGAGTGGTACGCGCAGAACAATGTGGAGCTGATCACCGGAGCGAGTGCCACCGCCATCAATCCCGCGGAACACACCGTCACCCTCTCCGACGGCAGTACCCGCAGCTATGCGAAGCTGCTGCTCGCCACCGGCGCATCGCCCCGGGTGATCCCCTTCCCCGGCGTCGGGCTGGAGGGCGTGCAGTATTTCCGCACGAAGGCGGACAGCCAGCGGCTGCGCAAGGAGCTGGCCGGCGGCGGCCGGCGCCTGGTGCTGATCGGTTCAGGCTGGATCGGGATGGAAATTGCCGCGACCGCCCGGGAACTGGGCAATGACGTGACCCTGCTGGGGTTGGAGGAGATTCCGCTCAGCGCCGCGATCGGCAAGGAAATCGGTGCGGCCTTTGCCGCCCGCCACCGCGAGGCGGGCGTCCAGTTCCGGCTTCCGGCCTCCGCCAAGGAATTCAGGGGCGACGACGACGGCCGCGTCACCGCCGTCGTCGCCACCACGGGCGAAACGCTCCCCGCGGATCTGGTGGTAATCGCCGTCGGCGTCGTTCCGAACACGGCCCTGGCCGAGGCCGCCGGCCTGACCCTGGGCAACGGTATCCAGGTGGATTCGGCGCTGCGGACCAGCGATCCGGACATTTTCGCCGCCGGTGACGTGGCCAATGCCCTGCACCCGGTGACCGGTGAATATGCCCGCAGCGAGCACTGGGCCAACGCCATTGCCAGCGGCAAGGTGGCCGGGAGGACCATGCTGGGCAAGGATGCCGTGCTGGACGAGATCCCCTACTTCTACACCGATCAGTTCGACATCGGGATGGAGTATTCGGGCTACGCCGCGCTGACCAAGGGCGCGGACCTGGTGATCCGCGGCAGCCTGGAAAAGCTGGAGTTCATCGCCTTCTGGCTCCGCGGCGGCAAGGTGGTGGCCGGGATGAACGTCAATGTCTGGGACGTCCAGGACGCCATCAAGAAACTCATTGGTGACGGGCGGACCGTGGCTCCGGAGCGGCTGGCGGATCCGGAA
>JBBRKU010000075.1:0-7675 GCA_038231735.1 Actinomycetales bacterium
CACGAGCTGGCACAGGTGTTCCGCGGGGACGCTGTGTGCCAGGTACTGCACGGCATCCGGGCTGAAACTCATGAAGGAGACGCGGATGTTGTCCAGCATCGACGTCTCCGGCAGCCAGCCCTGGGCCCTCAGGAGTGCGAGCGCTTTCTCCTCCAGTTGCTGGCCGAAGGCACTGGGATGTTTGAACTCGATGGCCAGACCGATTTCGCGTCCGGCCGCGCGCAGGATCTTCAAAAGCTCCGCCAGGGTGAGCAGCTGGTCGTGGATTCCGCCGTAGGCCTGTGGAACGGCGGCACCCTTCCAGGAGCAGAAATCCAGTTCGCGCAGCTGGTCCAGGGTGAGCTCGGAGACCGCGCCCGTGCCGTCCGAGGTGCGGTCCAGCGTCGCATCGTGCAGCAGCACCAGCTGATGGTCCGCGGTCAGGTGGACGTCGCACTCCACCCCGTCGGCACCCTCCGCGATAGCCTGCAGGTACGCGGCGCGGGTGTGCTCGGCAAACCGTTCGCTGGAGCCGCGGTGGGCGTAAATCAGTGGCCGCATGGCACCACCGTATGCCATCGATGCCGCCCGCCCGAAGCATGCGCGGTGGCGCGGCGGTTAACTTACGCTTACAGTATGGCGCTCCCGGAACAGTCCCAGTACACAGGTACCAAAGCAGAGCCCGACGGCGGCGCCCGCACCGGCGCTCCGGGCCACGGCGCGGGCGGTTCGGGCGGCATCCGGGCCGGGACCCAGGGCTCTCCCACCGATACGTCCGGCGGTCCCAGCTCCGGCGGTTCGGGCCCCGGCGCCCCCCGCCCCGGCGCCTCCCGCGCCGGTGCCTCCGGCAGCCCGGGCCCCGGCGCTCGGGGCAGCTTGCAGCCCGGCACGGACCAGGAAAAGGCGGCCGGGCTGCGCCGGATGAAACTCCTGGCGCTGTCCCTGCTGGTCCTCTTCGCCATCATCTGTGCGGTTTCCTATGCCTTGCAGAAGCAGTATCCGTGGCTGGAATACGTCCGGGCGGCCAGTGAGGGCGGCATGGTGGGCGCGCTGGCGGACTGGTTCGCGGTGACGGCGCTGTTCAAGTATCCGATGGGCATCAGGATCCCGCACACCGCCATCATCCCCAACCGCAAGGACGCCATCGGCGCCAGCCTGGGCGAGTTTGTGGAGACCAATTTCCTTTCCGAGGCGGTGGTGCAGGAAAAGTTGGCCGGGATCAGGGCTGCCCAGAAGGTGGGCGCGTGGTTGGCCAAGCCGGCCAGTGCGGAACGCATTGCCACCGAGGGGGCGGCGGCGATCCGCGGCGCCATGCAGATCCTCAAGGACGACGACGTCCGCGACGTGATCGAGTCGATGGTCCGCAAGCACGTGGTGGATCCACCCTGGGGGCCGCCCGTCGGCCGGATGGCGGAGCGGATCTTCAACGACGGACACCACCACCAGCTGGTCGATCTGTTGGTGGACCGCACCGCCGAGTGGGTGGCGCGCAACCATGAGGTGATCAGCCGGCTGGTCTCCGAGCGGTCGCCCACCTGGGTGCCAACCTTCGTGGACGGGCTGGTCGGCGACAAGCTCTACACCGAGCTGTATAAATTCGTCCACGCCGTGCAAACGGACCAGCAGCACCAGGTGCGGCTGCAGCTGGACAAATACCTCAAGGATCTGGCCCAGGAACTCCAGCATGATCCGGCAATGATCGCCCGGGCGGATTCCATCAAGGAGCAGGTGCTCGATGACCCGCGCGTCCGCGAACTGGCCGCACGCACCTGGGAAACGGTCAAAACCGCGCTGCTGACCGCCGTCGACGATCCCGGCAGCGAGCTGCGGATCAAATTCACCTCGGCCATCCGCGAATTCGGCACCCGCCTGGTGGAGGACCCGGAGCTGGCGGCCAAGGCCAACGCATGGATCAGCGATGCGGCCTCCTACCTGGTGAAAACGTACCGGCATGAGATCGCGTCCATCATTACGGACACCGTGGAGCGCTGGGACGCGGAGGAGACCTCGCGGAAGATCGAGCTCCAGGTGGGCCGGGATCTGCAGTACATCCGGATCAACGGCACGGTAGTGGGCGGCCTGGCCGGGCTGGCCATCTTCGCGGTGGCGCACCTCGTCTTCGGCTGAGCCAGCGCGCAAGCCTGGTTTTCCCGGCTGAACCGGCCCGGTCGATGAGAAGAATGGGTGGCCGGCCAACTCAATCCAGCCCGGGAGCCAGGAAACGGACCTTCTGGCCCGGCCGGCCCTGGCCCAGCAAGTCGAGGTCCGCGCGGCGGACGACAGCGATGACCGGATAGCCGCCGGTCACCGGGTGGTCCGCCAGGAAGATGGTGGGCAGGCCCGACGGCGGGATTTGCAGGGCGCCGGTGACCATGCCTTCGCTGGGCAGCTCAGCCTGCCGCAGCTGGGTCAGCGGCGTGCCGAGCAACCGGACGCCGATTCGGTTGCTGTCCGGGGAGATTTCCCATTCCCTGCCCGTCAGCCGGCGCCAGGACGCCCCGTCAAACCAGTCGCGGCGGGCGCCTTCGGTGATCCGCAGGGTGATGGCCCTGCCCGGTGCGGGCGGGTCCCTGACCGTCAGCACGCCCGCAGTGTCGACACCCCCGTCAGCGAACTCCCTGCCATCCCGTCCGGGGCTCCGCCGCAGCAGGTCTCCGGCACTGAGCGCCGGTGGTCCCATGCCGGAGAGCACATCGGCGCTGGCCGAGCCCAGCAGCAAAGGCGCGTCCACGCCGCCGTCGACCGCCAGGTAATAGCGAAGGCCAGCCTCCGCGGGTCCTAGGCGCAGCACCGAACCCGCCGCGACGGCGCAGCCGGCATGGAGCGGGACCGCCTGCCCGTCCAGCTGCAGCGGGCCGCGGGCACCCGTGACGGCGATGCGGGCGGCCTCCTCAAAACGCAGCTCCAGGCCGCCGAGCAGGACTTCGAGGCCGGCTGCCCCCGGGCGGTTGCCCGCGAGCCGGTTGGCCAGCATCAGCGAGCGCCGGTCCAGTGCCCCGGACGGGCCCAGTCCCAGGTCGGCCGCGCCGGGGCGTCCCAGGTCCTCGACCAGGGTCAGCGGTCCCGGCGCCAGGACCCGGGCAAAGACGGAGGGCACTCAGGCCACCCGGAAGCGAACCAGGGTGCCGGGGGCGATCAGGGCCGCCTTGCCGCCGTCGGCCGCCGGATCCCACAGCCGCGCGTCGGTCTGCCCGATCAGCTGCCAACCGCCGGGCGAGGCTGTGGGATAGATGCCGCTGAACTCGCCCGCCAGGCCCACGGCCCCGGCGGGCACGGAGGTCCGCGGCGTCGTGAGCCTGGGCACCCGCAGCCGATCGTGGTCCGTGACCAGGTAGGCGAAACCGGGGGCGAACCCCGTGAACGCGGCGGTCCAGCTGGACGTGGTGTGCAAGCGGATCACCTCTTCGGGCGGCAGGCCAAGCAAGCGGGCCACGGACTCAAGATCCGGACCGTCGTAGCGGACTTCGATGACCACCTCGGCGCCGCCGGATTCGGGCGCGGTCACCGGCACGGTCGCGGCGATCCACTGCCGCACCCGCTCCGGTGCGACGGCCTGCGGATCGAAGGCCACCAGGACCGTCCGGGCCGCCGGGACGATGTCCAGCACCCCGTCCGGACGGGATCCCGCGGACAGCCCCCGGAACAGCGCCAGGACGGCGGGCAGATCCGGCAGCTCGGCCAGAACGGCACTGTCCCCGCAGGGCAGCGTCACCGGTCCGCCCGAACCGTGGCGTGCCGAATCGACGTCAGCAGAACGGGTCAACGACCACCCCTGCCTGCGCAAGCGTTGCGCGCACCGCCTCCGCCATCTTCACCGCCCCCGGAGTGTCGCCGTGCACGCACAGCGAGTCCACCTCCAGCACTACAATGGATCCATCCACCGCCTCGACGGTCCCGCCAACCGCCATCTGGACCGCCCGGCGGGCAACCTCCTGCACATCCTGGAGCACGTCCCCCGGCTGGCCACGCGGGACCAGGGTCCCGTCCGTCCGGTAGCCGCGGTCCACGAAAGCCTCGTTGAAGAATCCGACGCCGTGCGCCAGGCATTCGACGGCGATTTCCGAGCCGGCCAGCCCCAACACCGGCAGCTCCCGGCTGAAATCCCGGACCGCCGCGCACACCGCGGCGGCCTGTTCCCGGTCATGCACAATCCGGTTGTACAGCGCGCCGTGCGGCTTGACGTAGGAGACCTGGGCGCCCACGGACCGGGCGATGCCGTCCAGCGCGGACAGCTGGTAAAGCACATCGCCGTAGAGCTCGTCGTGGCCCATATCCATGGCCCGCCGGCCGAATCCGGCCAGATCCCGATAGCTCACATGGGCCCCGATGCGCACGCCGTGGATGACGGCCTGCCGGCAGGTGGCCAGCATGGTCAGCGGGTCCCCGGCGTGGAATCCGCAGGCCACATTGGCACTGCTTACCAAGGCCAGCAGCGCGCCGTCGTCGCCCATCCGCCAGGCACCGAACGATTCGCCAAGATCACTGTTCAGGTCCATGCCTGCGGCCTTTCTCGAGCAGCGGAGCAAGCAGCGGCAGGGCACGGCGGCGGCGGCCCGGATCGGTTCCATCCTCGAGCGGGAGCCCACTTCCGGAAACGCCCACCGGGAACCAGCCGGCGACCGATTTGCGGTCCCGGGGCCGCTCCAGCTCGGCATCCAGCTCCGCGGGGAACTGCGAGGGAGCCGGTCCAAAGGCGCGGCGCGTGGCCGCGACGACGGCACGGCCCATGATCAGGTTCCCGCCGCCGCCGATCACGGCCCCGATGCCGAACGGGATGGCCCGGCCCACGATCGCGCTGCCCTCGCGGACCAGCAGTTTGCGCAGGAAGGCCTTCTGGATCCGGGCGCCGATGCCCTTGACCGCGGTCAGCGGCATGCTTTTGCCCACCGTCGCACCCCAGGCCTGCATGGGGGTGCGGCCGGTACCGAGCGCGTGACTGGTGAGCCCTTCCACCATCGCCGTCCCCTCCTCACCCAGCATGATCGCCATCACGGTGGTGCGGGCACGCTCCGGATCCTGCAGCCGCACGCCGTGCAGCTCGGCCACGGATTGGGCATAGAGCGCCGTCGTTTCGAGGAAGACCGCGGTGGCGGCGGCGGAAATGGACAGTGAGGCAACGGTGCCCAGGCCCGGGATGATGGCCGTGGCACCGATCGCCGCACCGCCGCCGGTGACGCCGGTGAGGAAGTCCCGTTCCAGCCGGGCACTGAGCTGGGCCGTCGTCGCCGTCGGATATTTGCGCCGCAGCCGGCGCAGATTCGCCAGCACCACCGGTCGCTGGACCTCGACGGCGCGCAACAGCGCCCGGTGCACCGCCGGCTTCGGCCTGCCCTCGGCGTCGAAGGCCGCCTGGGTGGCGATCTTCACCGCCGCGTTGGGCCTGTGTCCGCGCTTGCCGAGTCGTTTCGCCATGAATACCCCTGACCTTGGTTTCCTCTCCAGCCTAGAACACCGGGCACCGGGTTGGGCGTGCGGGCTGTTGCAGGTTTAGGCCTCGACTGCAGTCGCCTCGGCAGCCTTGACGCGGCCGATCTTTTCGCCGGCGGTTCGGGCCGCAAAAATCCGGGTGCGCAGTGCCAGGAACAGCAGCACCATGCCGGCGGAGAGCAGGATGTGCCCCATCCCTGCGATACCCGGGATGGCCTTGCTGATGCTGTCCTCGGGGGTGCCGGAGGCGCTCAGCATGCCGTGCACGGTGAGCATCGCGGCGGTCAGCACCAGGCCCGCGTTGTAGATCCAGAAGAACCAGCTCAATAGCGGGGATTGGGAGAGGACAAAGACCTTCTCCAGGATCAGCACAATCAGCAGCACAATGAAGCCAAGCGTGAGCAGGTGCGTGTGCACCACGGACAGTTGCGTCTCCCCGGTGAAATTGTTGGCCTTGGTGAATTCGCGGTAGAAAAGGCCGGAGAGAACGCCGAGGACCATGTAGCTGAATGCGGCGTAAAACAGTTTCTTCACAGGTTTTCCTTATGTGGTGAGGCCCAATGTGTGCGGAACCCGGGCGGTCTTTCTGTTTTAAGCCTAGAAAAGTATGCCCGCCGCGGCATCAACCGTTCGGTTGAGTCTGCCCATCCGATGGTTGGAAGGCGCCTGGCACGTGGACGGTCAGGAAGGACGATGCGTCGATCAGCTCGTCGGCCCGGATCCCGTGCCCCAGCCCCTTGTAGAGCGCGGCGGTCAGGGTGGTGTTCTGCCGCAACCAGTCCCCGGTAAAGCGCGTGGCCTCCGGATTGATCATCATGTCCCCCACGTCTCGCGCCCAGAAAAACGGCACCTTGACCGGCAGCGGTTCCATTGCCGCCAGCAGCTCGTTGTCCAGGGCGAAACCGGACAGGCCGACGACGGCGGTAAAGGCTTCGGGGCGCAACCTCAGCAGCGTCGTGGCCATGGCCATACCTTGTGAATAGCCGAGCAGGCTGACGCTGCTGAAACCGTATTTGGCCTGTTCGCCGGCCAGCCACGCGGACACACCGCTGGTGGCGCTGAGCACGTCGGAAAAATCATTATTCAGGAAATAGTCCAGCAGGAACCAGCCGTACTCTCCGGAGATGTCCTTGGGCGCCCTCAGGGCCGCGCAGGTGAACGCGGCGGGCATGGCGTCGAAATGGGCGCTCATGCGGCTTTCGTCCGTACCGTAGCCGTGCAACATTACCAGCAGCGGCGCCCCGGTCCGCTGGGTTTCCGGTTTGGACCAGGCCACCGTCGTCATGGGCACAAGCCTTGCCGCTGCCGTTCCTGATGGCAAGTACCCGTGCTTGTCAGTCCCCTGCCCCGCCGGTACTGTGCATAAATAAGCCTGCTTATCTTTGGCGGGCAAACGGTGTCGGCACTGAGCCGCCTCCGCACCGAAGGAGATGAAGATGCGCATTGGATCCTCGATATTCCTGATCGCCGTTGGAGCAATACTGGCATTTGCCATCAGTCCCGATCTGGTCTCCTTTATCGATCTGCGGCTGGTGGGCTACATCCTGATGATCGTGGGAGTGCTCGGGCTGATCATCTCGCTGGTCATGGCCGCTCCGAGCCGCCGGCGCCGCGTCACCGAGGGACGAACCACCGTCGATCCGGGAACCGGCGAGCGCTTCACCCGCAATGAAACCAGGGACACTGACATCTGAGCGTTCGTTCCCGGGACTGCCGCCGCCCGGCTTCCGCTAGGCCGCCTTGTGCCCGGCTTCCGCTCGGGCGCCGCGTGCCCGGCTTCCGCTAGGCCGCCTTGTGCCCGGCGTCCGCTGGGCCGCCGCGTGCCCGGTTTCCGCTGGGGCGCCGCGTGCCCGGTTTCCTCCATCACGCGCCGCGGCGGAAAGAACGCTGCTGCTTCCCACTCTTAGCTCCGGCACCCGCAATCACCCGTTTTCGGCGCGATCGAGGCGCAGTCGAACGGTCACTATCTGCTCGCTTGCCAGCCGAACGGTCACTATCGGTCGGCTTGGGGCCGTGTCATGTCTCAGAACATTGTGGACAGTTATGTCTCACTCGCGTGTGGACTGTTGATGTCTCACGGCTTTGTGGACGGTTCGTATCTGGCCATGAAGCCGCGGGGTTCATTGTTGCCTACGTAGCGTGTTCCGTCGGGTGGTCGTCGGTGGGTGATGATCTCGATTCCGAAGTTGTCGTAGAAGGCGACGAAGACGCTGTCGCTGACGAAGTGAATGGTGTCGCCAGTGAACCGTTTTCCCAGTGCGCAGCGGCC
>JBBRKU010000076.1:0-7644 GCA_038231735.1 Actinomycetales bacterium
CTGCCCGGAAATTCACCGAGGACTACCAGCGACCGATCGAACGCGACGCCGACGCTGCCCTGCTGGCCAGGCTTCGACGCCGAATCCGGCCGCTGATGATGCGGCGCACCAAGGAAGCGGTGGCCAAGGATCTGCCGGCCAAGCAGGAGCAGGTGCTCGAGGTTGAGCTGGGCGCCAAGCACAAGAAGATCTACGACACGTTCCTGCAGCGCGAACGGCAGAAACTGCTGGGCCTGATCCAGGACATGGACAAAAACCGTTTCATCGTCTTTCGGTCCCTGACGCTTCTTCGCATGCTCAGCCTGGACGCCTCGCTGGTGGACCAGAAGTACGCCGCCGTGCCCTCGGCCTAGCTCGAGGCCCTCTACGAACAGCTGGAGGACGTGCTGGCCGAGGGCCACCGCGCGCTGATCTTCAGCCAGTTCACCTCCTTCCTGAAAAAGGCGGCCGCGCAGCTGGACGCCCGGGGCATCGCGTACTGCTACCTGGACGGCTCGACCCGGCGCCGGGCCGAGGTCATCAACTGGTTCAAGGACGGCGTCGCACCGGTCTTCCTGATCAGCCTCAAGGCCGGCGGCTTTGGCCTGAATCTGACCGAGGCGGACTACGTCTTCCTGCTGGACCCGTGGTGGAATCCCGCCACCGAGGCGCAGGCCGTGGACCGGACACACCGGATCGGCCAGCAGCGCAACGTCATGGTGTACCGGATGATCGCCAAGGGCACCATCGAAGAGAAGGTGATGGCACTGAAGGAGCGCAAGGCCAAGCTCTTTAATTCGGTGATGGACGACGACGCCATGTTCAGTTCCGCTTTGACCGCCGACGATATCCGGGGGCTGCTGGAGTAGACGGGAATGGCGCGGCCCTGGAGCCTGCTATGGCACCAAGCAACACTCGCCGAGGGAATTCAACCGAACGGCCTGCAGCCCGTCGTACCGGCTCAGGTACTGCAGGTCCTCAGCCCCGTAGTGGTCCCGGAAGTCATCACGCGCCCCCTCCGGATCGGTGTAACGAAGATCCACGAGACCAAGGGTGCCAGCGTATTCGAACAGCACGGCCAGCACGTACCTGCCCTGGAGCAGTTCCCAGGCATGCATGCCCGCATAGCCGAAGCTCCCATATTCCGGATGGTCCAGGTACAGCCGCCAGAGGCCCTGCTCGGTCCTGTGCACGGCCGGATCAATACCCTCATCCTGCATCAGGGTGAAGAGCTCGTCGACGCCGATCCACTCGCCGGCCGGGCACAGGGCCAGCCCCTCGGCTACTTCCGCCCGCCGCCTGGTTGCCGCGCTCAGCGCACTGGCCGAGCGCTGGCCCTTGATCGCGTCCACCCGGCTGAACTCGTCGATGGCGCCGCGGCGGATCCATTGCCGCCAGAGCGCGCGGATGACTTCGGCGGGGTCTTTCTTCTGCGCCGCCCGGCCTTTGGCCGTCAATTGCAGCCGGGTTCCGACCCCCACGGCCAGGCCGCCCGATTGGATCAGCAGCGGCCAGGCGAAGGAGGCAATAGCATCGTCGGCATAGAAGTCGCCTCCCGGGAGGCTTTGCGCCAGCAGCTGCACTGTGGCCGAGGACGGGCGCCTGGTCTTCTGGCTGCATTTGAGCGCCCCCTCGGCGGTGAGCGCCAGCACGACCTGCAGCTGGTCAATCGCTCTGGCGGCCGTTTCCGCCTCTATGACGTTAGGTTCACGATCAGCGGTATTATCGCCGGGACCGGCGGCTGATATATTGGCCATACTTTACTCTGGCCCAGCATCTCCAGCGATGGCAAGCTGCACGGGAGCCGCTGTCAAGGCACGCTACTCGGCGATGTCCTCCGACCACAGCGCGGGATGGTCCGCCTGGAACGCGCGCATCATGTCGATGCACCGCTGGTCATCAAGCACCACCACTTCCACGCCGCGGGAGCGCAGCAGCTCCAATTCGCCTGGAAAGGTCACCGCCTCCCCCACCACGACGCGCGGGATCTTGAACTGGATCACCGTGCCGGCGCACATCGCGCACGGTGCCAGCGTCGTATACAGGGTGGTGTCGCGGTAGCTCGCCTGCCGGCCAGCGGAGCGCAGCGCGGACATCTCGCCGTGCGCAATGGGGTCCGCGCGCTGCACCCGCTCGTTGTGCCCGGTCGCAACAATCTCACTGCCGCGGGCCAGCGCCGCCCCGATCGGGATGCCGCCCTCACGCAGGCTCTTCTGCGCGGCCTGGAAAGCCGCCTCAAATGCCGGATCAGTCATGGCGCCTGCCTTCCGAAAGTGGTTCCCAACCCAGCCTATGTCCTGGCGCTCCCACCTCCCGCCTCTCCTGCCCGACCGCCCGACCGCCCGACCGCCTGGCCACCCGACCGCCTGGCGGCCTGGCCGCCTGCTATTTTGTCGGCGCCCCCTGATACGTTGAATCCACCAACTCACCCGCAAGGGGGCACAGTGTTTTTCCTCGATCCAGAAGTACCCGGCCAGCCGCAGGACCTCGTCTTTTCCGCCAGCGACCTGGTCACCGCAGCGCAGTGCGAGTACCAGCTGCTGCGCAAGCTGGACGAGCGCCTGGGGCGCACGCCCAAGCCGGTCTTCGAGAAAGACGAGATGCTGGAGCGCACCTCCAAGCTGGGCGATGTCCACGAGCACCGGGTGCTGGAGGGGTACCTGGCGGAGTTCGGCCAGTGGGATTCGGTAACCAGGCACGGCGTCTACGACGTTGTCCCCGCCGCATCGATGGACCGTGCGATTTTGCAGGCCAAGCACCATGAGTCGATTGCGGCGTTGAATGCGGGCGCGGACGTGGTCTTCCAGGCCGCCTTCTTTGACGGTACCTTCCATGGCCGCTCGGACTTCCTGGTCCGGCAGCCGGATAACGCCGGCGGCCGCGTCACCTACGCGGTCTTTGACACCAAACTGGCCCGGCATGCGAAGGTCACCGCCCTGCTCCAGCTGGCCGCCTACGGCGACCAGCTCCGCCAAGCCGGGATCACGCCGTCGCCCCTTGTCACCCTGGTGCTGGGCAATGGACTCCACAGCAATCACCCGCTCGCGGACGTGCTGCCGGTCTTCCGCGAACGCCGGGCCCGGTTCCTGTCCATCACCGCCGGGCACCGTGCCGGCGGGCCGGTCCGCTGGGGCGACGCCCGCTACACCGCCTGCGGACGCTGCGACTACTGCGCCGAACAGGTGACCCTGCACCGCGACCTGCTGATGGTGGCCGGGATGACGAAGAGCCGGCGGCAGAAGCTGAACGACGCCGGGATCACAACCATCGACGCCCTGGCTGCCATGCCGGCCGGCGGTGACTCGACGCTGGCCCGGCTGCAGGAGCAGGCACGGCTCCAGACCGGCACCGCCGTTCCGGATGGCAGCGTCAACTACACGGACAAGGATGGCAACGCCAAGACCCTCAGCTACCGGGTGCTGGAGTCGAATACGCTCTCCCGGCTGCCGGCTCCCGACGACGGGGACATCTTCTTCGACTTCGAGGGCGATCCGCTGTGGCAGGACCCGGCCACCGGACAATGGGGGCTGGAGTACCTCTTCGGTGTGGTGGAGAACCCGGTGCTGCCCTCCGGTAAACCCGCTTTCAGGCCATTCTGGGCGCACAGCCGCCCGCAGGAGCGCCGGGCGTTCGTCGATTTCCTGGACTATGTGGCCGAGCGGCGGAAGCGGTTTCCGGATCTGCGGATCTACCACTATGCGTCGTACGAGAAGACAGCGCTGCGCAAATTGTCCCTGATCCACGTGGTGGGCGAGGACGCGGTGGATGAACTGCTGCGCGAGGGGATCCTGGTGGATCTGTACGAGACTGTCCGCCACAGCCTGCGGATCTCGGCCGATTCCTACAGCATCAAGAAGCTCGAACCGCTGTACATGGGCACCAACCTGCGCAGCGGCGACGTCACGGACGCCGGCGCCTCGGTGGTGGCCTATGCGGAATACTGCGACGCCCGCGATGCGGGGCACGATGAGGAAGCGGCGACGATTCTGGCAGGCATCTCCGACTACAACGAATACGACTGTCTCTCCACCCTGGAACTGCGGAACTGGCTGCTGAAGCTGGCCGCGGAAGGGGGCCTGTCCCCCGCGGCGGTCCAGCCCGTGTTGGAGGAGCTGGACGGCCTGCCCGCCGATGAACCGGAGCCCGAGGAAGCGAAGTTGCTGGGCTATCTGGCCGGCCTGCCGGAGGATGAACCGCTGGGGGCGGATGACCAGGCCGTCGCCATGGTGGCCGCCGCCGTCGGCTATCACCGGCGGGAGGACAAGCAGTTCTGGTGGGGGCATTTCGACCGGCTCAACCAGCCCGTCGAGGACTGGGCGGATGCACGTGACGTGTTCGTGGTGGAACGGGCAGAGGCTCTCGCCGACTGGGCCAAGCCAACTCCCCGGAGCAGTCCCGCCCGCACGCTGCGGCTCACCGGGAGGATCGCCGATGGTTCCGGCTTTGCTCCGGGCAAGAAATTCTTCCGGATGTACAACCCGCCCTTCCCGGAGTTCCTGCGGCAGGACGACGACGGCCGGAACGGACGCTGCGGCAAATTCGGCACCGAGGTACTGGACGTTGGCCGGGATGGTGACCTGGACGTCGTCGTGATTGGGGAAAAGCTGACCCGCGCAGCCGCCGAGCATTTCGAGACCCCGATCGCCCTGACCGCCGACAACCCGATCCCGACGGACAGCCTGAAGAAGGCGCTCTCCGAACTGGCGGTCAAGGTCGGGTCCGCGCTGCCGTCCCTGCCCAAGCACCCGGCGCTGGACCTGCTGCGTCGCCGGGCTCCGCGGCTGGCCACCTTGCCGGCCCTGCCAGCGGTGCCCGACGGTCCGGACGGCTACATCAGCGCCATCACGGCCGCGGTGGCTGATCTGGACCATTCCTATTTGGCCGTGCAGGGGCCACCTGGCACCGGTAAAACGCACGTCGGCTCGCATGTCATCGCGAATCTGGTGGCCCGCGGCTGGAAGGTCGGCGTCGTCGGGCAGTCCCATGCGGTGGTCGAAAACATGCTCTGTTCTGCGATCCTGAAGGCCGGCGTCCCCGCAGACCGGGTCGCGAAGAAGCTGAACGGCAACGGCTCCGGTAAACATTCAGACGTGGGCACAGCGGAAGGTAACGCGGCTGCGCCGTGGAGCGGCCGGACCGACGACGACGTCACCAGACTCCTGGCGGACGTTGGGGGTTGCCTGATAGGCGGGACGGCGTGGACCATGACCGGATCCAGGGTGCCGGAGGGCTCGTTGGATCTGCTGGTCATTGACGAGGCCGGCCAGTATTCACTGGCCAACACCCTGGCCGTATCCCGGGCGGCCCGGCGCCTGCTCCTCCTGGGTGACCCGCAGCAGCTGCCGCAGGTCACCCAGGGAACGCACCCCGAGCCGGTGGACGAATCCGCGCTCGGCTGGCTCTCCGAGGGGTTCCACACCCTGCCTCCCGAGCTCGGCTACTTCCTGGCGACGTCTTGGCGGATGCATCCCGAACTCTGCGCGGCCGTTTCCGAGCTGTCTTACGACGGCCGGCTGGAATCGGCGCCCGCGGCCTCGGCCCGGCACCTGACCGGCGCCGCGCCCGGCGTGGGCTGCGCCTACGTGGACCATGCTGGCAACTCCACCTCCTCCATCGAGGAAGCCGCCGAGGTTGTTCGCCAGGTCCGCGTCCACCTCGGCCTCGGCTGGCTCGATCCCAAAGAAGGCACCGGGGTGCGGCCCCTTCGCCAGCCGGACATCCTGGTGGTTGCCGCCTATAACGCCCAGGTCCAGCTCATCGGGGCGGAGCTGGAGCATGCCGGTCTGAACCGGGTGCGGGTGGGCACCGTGGACAAATTCCAGGGCCAGGAGGCACCGGTCGTCATCGTATCGATGGCCGCCTCCGCGGCGGGCGACGTCCCGCGCGGAATGGAATTCCTGCTCTCCCGCAACCGCATCAATGTCGCCGTCTCGCGGGGCCAATGGCGCGCCGTCGTCGTCCGCTCCCCCGAGCTGACCAACTATCTGCCCGCGCACCCCGAGGGATTGGAGCAGCTGGGCGGTTTCATCGCTCTGTGCCAGCGGGCCGGATAGCCGGCTGCCCGCAAGGTGCCGGGGCCCGGACCGGCCGCTAGTTCAGCAGCGCCGGGTAGTCCGTGTAGCCGCGGGCGCCCTCACCGTAGAAGGTCAGCGGATCCGGCGTGTTCAGTTCCAGATCCTCCTGCCAGCGTCGGACCAAGTCCGGGTTCGCGATGGCCTGGCGCCCGACGACGACGGCGTCCGCGTGCCCGTCCTCCAGCACCGAAACGGCTTCATCCCGCGAAGTCACGGCGGTAAAGCCGCTGTTCACCAGCACCGGACCGCCGAACCGGCGGCGCAGATCCTGGACCAATGCCCCGGCCGGTTCCTTGTGCAGGACGCTCAGGTACGCCAGGTTCAGGGGTGCCAGTGTGTCCATCAGAATGCCGTAGGTGGCGCGGACGTCGTCGGCATCGGTTTCCAGGGCGTCCTGGATGTTGTGCTCGGGTGAAATGCGGATGCCCACCCGTCCCGCTCCGATCGCGGCCGCAACGGCCTGGGCCACTTCCAGCACGAATCGCGCCCGGTTGGCCGGCGAGCCGCCATGGCTGTCCTGGCGCTGGTTCGAGGTGGGGGAAAGGAACTCGTGCAAAAGGTAACCGTTGGCGGAGTGCAGCTCAACGCCGTCGAACCCTGCCTGCACCGCGTTCCGGGACGCCTGCACAAACTCCTCGATGACACCGGAGAGCTCCTCGGCGCTCAGCTCGTGCGGAACCGGGTACGGCCGCTTGCCCTCGTAGGTGCGCGTTTCGCCCTCGATCGCGACGGCGCTGGGCCCAACCACCGCACGTCCCCCGTTGGTGTCCGGGTGCGTAACGCGTCCGGCGTGCATGACCTGGGCAAAGATCCGGCCGCCCGCGTCATGGACGGCACCGGTCACATTGGCCCAGCCGGCCAGCTGTCCATCGGTCACCAGACCGGGCTGGCCCGGAAAGCCCTGCCCCGCGTGGCTGGGGTAGGTGCCCTCGCTGACAATCAGTCCCAACGAGGCACGCTGCCGGTAATGTTCCACAACCAGTGGACCGGGCACACCCTCGCGGCCGGACCGGACCCGGGTCAGGGGCGCCATCACGACTCGGTTGGGCAGTTCCAGTTCGCCGAGTGTCAGGGGGGAGAAAAGTTTCACAAGTGCCTCTTTCGGTCTGCGTCCGTTACGTGAGCGGTAACGGGTCCAGCGACGGCGCTATTCCGGATGAGACGCAGGTCACCGCGTCGGCCGCGGCTGTCTCGCGCCGACGTCGGGGGCGCCGTCGTCGTACCTGCCCGGGGCTATAGGCTGGACGTCGGTAACGGAATGAGCGCAACAAGAGGGCAGATGACTGAACCGGCAATGCCAGCACTGACGGGATGGCCTCATGCCTGAGAGGATCTCCTCCGCGCCCCGGCACCAACAGTTCATCATGACCCTGTACGGGCTGTATGCGAGACAGGAGGGCGACGCCCTGCCGGTGTCCGCGCTGGTCCGTCTGCTCGGGGAGCTCGGCGTGGAACCGGCGGGAGTGCGCTCCTCGGTGTCCAGGCTCAAGCGCCGCGGGGTGCTGGAAAGCCGCCGCCACGGCGGGGCGGCCACCTACGCGATTTCACCGCAGAGCCTGCACATCTTTGACGAAGGCGACGCCCGGATCTA
>JBBRKU010000077.1:0-7630 GCA_038231735.1 Actinomycetales bacterium
GGCGCCAAGGTCAGGACCACCCACGGTGATGTCACGTCCCGCCGTCGCTTTCAGCTGGCGGACCGCGTCCGGGTCGAAGTCCCGCTCGATCCGCGTCCTGGCGCTGGATGCCGTCTCCAGGGTCGTGGAGTACACGACTTTGTCGGCCGACCGCCATATTTCCGCGAAGTCCCGAACGAAGGGCGGCTGGTCCGGGAGGCTATTTGCGGTCTCCCAGACGACCATCACCTCGTACATCCGGCGCCCGTAAAGGTAGGTACCTACCGGCCGCTCAAGGTCATTGACGAACCTGTGCACCTGCTCGGCCGGCACACTCCAGTCGAAGTTGCCGTTGCGGTCCGCGATGTATCCGTCGAGGGAGGTGATTCCTGTGTAGATCAGTTTGGCCATGGTGAGCCTTCCTTCTACGGGCCGTTTGCACTTTCCAATCAGTCCGACCATAGATATGACTGCCTCCGGATGGCAACCACTTATTGCCGCTGCCATGAATGACGGTTACCGTTTGGACATCATTGCCACAGCCGAGAAGAAAGAGGTCCGGAGTGAGTGCGTCACTGAAAAGCATCGGAGCCATCACCCTGTTCGTTGAGGATCTGCAGGGAACGAAGTCCTTCTACCAGGACGTCTTCGATCTGCCGGTGATCTACGAGGACGAGAGCTCGGCGGTTATCAAATTCGATAACACCATCATCAACCTGCTTCAGGCTTCTGACGCCGACGAACTGATCAAGCCGGCAGCCGTCGCCGGCCGCGCCGCGGGATCACGCTTCATGGCCAGCATCTGGGTCGATGATACCGATGCCGTCTGCGCGGAACTGGCGAAGCGTGGCGTGTCACTTCTCAATGGTCCGGTGACCAGGGAATGGGGCAAGCGCACTGCCGCCTTCGCGGATCCCGCGGGCAATGTCTGGGAGATCGCCCAGGACGTTTAATAACAGTTCAGGGGTTCACATCCGACCCGCCGGACCGGGCAAACCGGGCGTGCGCAACACCTTCGGAGGCAGTGAACTCTATCAGTTCCAGCCTCTGCGGACCGCCGTCGAGGTTGTCGAAGAGCCTCTCGCCGCTGCCGAGCAGGATCGGTACAACCGCCACGTGCAGTTCATCGACCAGTCCGGCCCTCAGGTACTCCTGGATGGTCGCCGCACCGCCACCGAGCCGGACGTCGGCTCCCGCCGCCGCATCAAAGGCCTGCTCAAGAGCGGATTCGATGCCTTCGGTCACGAAGTTGAACGTCGTGCCGCCCAGCATGGTGACGGCGGGCCGCGGATGACGGGTGAGGACGAACACCGGATGATGGTACGGCGGGTTGTCACCCCACCAGCCCTTCCAGTCGCCGCCGTCCCAGGGGCCGCGGATGGGCCCGAACATGTTTCGCCCCATGATGGTGGCCCCGATGCCGTGGTCTCCCCGCTCCAGAAAGTCGTTATCGACGCCAGTCGTGCCGCCGTCGTCGCCCGTCATGCGCCGCCCCGCGGCCGTGGCGAACACCCATTCGTGCAGGCGTTCCCCTCCCACACCCAGGGGATGATCGACGTCCTGGTGCGGACCGGCCGCATAGCCGTCCAGGGACATGGCAAAATTGTGGACCCGCAGCTTCGGCATTCGGCACCTGCTTTCCTGTAGTTTGTGGCTGTGGTTTCGCGGCCGCTGCGAACGTGCGTCAGCGGAAAAAGTCCAGGAGGACCGGAGCGACCGCCTCGGGTGCCACGCCGTGATCCTGGCCTTCGATGACGTGCTGCCGGCCGTTCCGGACGGACGAGGCAACCGCCGCGGCCGAGGCGCCGGCCCATGCCGGACTGGCGCCGCCGTAGATGGCCAGAACCGGTGCGGAAATGCCCGAAAACCTTTCGGCCGGCAGCACGGCGTCCGCCGTGAGCGTCAGATCGTACGGAAGTGTTGTCGCCAGGCCCACCAACGCGGGCCACCAGGGAGTCTGTGTCATCCCGGGGTCAAAGCCGGCCCCGGTGCGCCGGATGAATTCCTCAACGGCCTTGTCCCCGTGGCCGTCTTCCGCCAGGGACCGTACCTTGTCCGCGAAATCCTGCCAGCGCTCATCGGTGCCCGCGCCGGTGAAATACGGCGGTTCGTAGGCAGCGATTTTGCCGACCGGGACGCCCGCGGCGGCGGCCTCCAGCGACAGGATGGCGCCGGAAGAGTGCCCGTACAGATGCACGGGGGCGCCCGCGGCATCGGCGAGCGCCCGCAGGTCTTCGATTTCACGTTCGACGGCGTAGGGCGGCGTATCGGTGCTCTCACCACGCCCGCGGCGATCGAAGGTCATGACGGTGAACGCTCCCGCCAACAACGGCGCCAAGGGCGCGGCGGACTGGCGGTTGTTCAGGGCTCCGCCGACGACGATCAGCGGAGCCCCGCTCCCGGTCTGCTCGTAGGCAATGGTGGTTCCATCAGCGGACTGGACGGTCTGGACCATGAGGTTCTCCCGGGGTGTGCGAGCCGGTCGTGGCAGTTCCCTTTTACGCCTGATTGGGCACGTCTTCAAGGGGCAGGTGCCCGGGACGGGCTCAGATGCTGTCCGGGCGCCTCAGCTGGCGAACGCCGCTCGCCGGAACCACAGCTCCCGCTGCGCTCCCCGCAGTGCCGATCCGGTGAAAGGCAGAGCGTCCAAGTGGAGGTCTCCGTTGCCGCTCAGCCAGGCGAAAACGAACTGAAGATACAGGTTGCGGCTGGCAACAAGCGGGGCTTTGCACTCCCGGGCCAGAGGATCGCCTCGTTCTCCACCAGGTGCGGGTGTTCCGGTGGGTCCAGTTTCAGAAGGTAGCGCATCCCGCGCATGGCCAAGGGCGTCGTCAGCATGGACGCACTGTCCTTGTTCTGGACTCCGGGCAGCCCGTGGAGGTCCACCGCGTTGGCCAAGGATGGAAAATCCAGTTCAGCCGGGCTTGACGTGTCGGCCAGCGATGCAGGCTCGGCCGGGGCTTCGCCGGCCGGGACGACCTGGACGTCACCGGGGACGTCGGCGCCGACGGCGAGAAGGAGCGTCAGCTCGTCGTCGAAGCTGGTTTTGGCGGCATACTTCAGGACGGTGAGCCGATGTCCCTCGGGCAGACGCCCGGCAAAGAAAGGGGGCAAGGCACCGGCGGAGGTTGTCACGGCGGCTTCCGATAGTGGAAGGGAAACAGCCACCGCTGAGTGACCGCCAGCCAAGTACTCTGCGATGTAAGAGAAGCTCACTCCGCCATGGACCGTTCGCGTGAGATGGCCAGCCAGGCTGCCATTCTTGTGGACGTCGGCTACCTGAACAAACCTCAGTCGCTGCAGATCAGCGGGCATCAGCCAACCGCCAAATGCAGCCCGAGAACGTTGGCCGCAGCAGCGACGGCCCTCAGCGACGGGTTCCCGCCCCCTGTCTCCATGGCCCGGATCGTACGCTCGGAGATTCCGGACAGTTGTGCCAGGTCTTCCTGGGTGAGCCCGGATTCCTTTCGGGCACTCCGGATAGTCCTTACAATCGACGGATTTCGGCAACATTTTGCCGAAATTGGCTGTTCCAAGCCCAACGGTTCTCCTCGGATTCGGGAAACCGCAACATCCTGCCGCTCACGGACAACCCAAAGGCGAGCCAATCGACTGACTACGCGGCGCGCACGTCAATTTCGCCCGGTTTCGCGGCCGCGCCTCCGAAAACGAGGTGCCGGTTGGCGATCTTTTCGCTGAAGAAGCGGTCGTGGCTGACCACCACCACAGCCCCGGGGAAATGGAGCAGCGCCCGTTCCATGACCTGGGTGCTGGACATGTCCAGATGGTTGGTCGGCTCGTCCAGCAATAGGACTGAGGCCCCCGAGAGCAGGCACTGCGCCATGGCGACGCGCGCTCGTTGCCCACCGGAGAGGTTCCCGATCCGCTGCTTGAGGTCGGCCTCGGAGAACTGGAACATCGCGAGGAATCGGTTCACCGACTTGCGTGTCGCGGTGAAGGCCAGACTGCCCGGCATCGAGTTGACCGCATGGGTGACCGTGTCGTCGTCGTCGAGCTCCTCAAGCACCTGGTTGTAGGACACCATGCCGGGCCCCTTGGCCCAGACCACCTCGCCGGAATCCGCCGGCTCCTCCCCCGTCAGCACCCGCAGCAGCGTGGTTTTGCCGCTGCCGTTGGAGCCGAGCACCACAATGCGGTTGCCCCGCCTGATCTCGAAGCTCAGGTCGGTGAACAGCGTCTTCTCACCGTAGGACTTGCTGAGCATCTCCACCCGGCACAGCACGTCCTTGACATGCAGGCCCCCGTAAATCTCGGTAATGATCTGGTCCACGGGCCGGGGCGTGCGGGCCTTCTTGATTTTGGCCAGCTGGTTCCCCAGGTCCCGGCTGGCGGCCTTCGCGGCCTCGCGGCGGTCCGAGATCCCCTCCGCCTCGAACGCCAGCAGCTCGGACTCGTGCACAAACTGCTGCTCAAGCGACTTGAGTCGGAACTGTTTCTGGACCACATACTCGCCGAAGTTGCCCGGGTACTCGTGCAGATGGAAGTTCTCCACCTCGATGATGCGGGTGACGACGGCGTCCAGGAACCTCCGGTCGTGCGAGACGACGACGGCGGCCCCGCGGAAGTCCCGGAACCAGGCTTCGAGCCATTCGACGCCGGCCACGTCCAGATAGTTGGTGGGCTCATCCAGCAGCAGCACGTCCGGACCCTCGAGCAGGATCTTTGCCAGTGCCGCGCGGTTGCGCCAGCCACCGGAGAGCTCGTCGATGGCGCAGATCCGGTGGGCCTCATTGAAGCCCAGGGTGGTGAGTACCGTGTCAATATTCCGTGTGTAGTCCCAGCCGTCGAGCCGGTCCATGTCCTCGAACAGCCCGGACTGGCGGTGGATCAGCCGGTCCAGCTCAGTGCTGTCGCCGGGGTCCGCGGCGATGGCCGCGTCGATCGAGGCCAGCTCGGATTCGATGGCCTTGATTTCGTTGAAAAGACCATCGAGTACTTCGGTGATGGTGGCTTCGCCGTTCAGCTCGGAGAACTGGGAGAAGTAGCCAACCTTGGTTCCCAGTTCCAGGGTGATGGTGCCGGAGTCCGGTGCCACCTGGCCCAGAATCAGCTTGAGAAGCGTTGACTTGCCGGATCCGTTCTTGCCGATCAGGCCAACCCGGTCGCCCGGTTCAAGGCGGAAGAACGCGTCCCGCAGGAGCCGGGTGTTCTCGAAGCGGACGCTGACGTCGTTCAGCCGGATCAAACTCATTAATGCTGTCCTATCAAGGGTGGTTAGGGGGTTCAGCGGATGCCCGGAGCGCCGCGTACACCGGTCGCAAAATGTCGGCAAGCGGACGCGAGCGGACCGTGACATCCACCGGCGGGATCTGGTCCACCAGCAGCGCCCCGCTCACGGAACTGCGCCGCACAGGGACCGGCACAGGCGGGACGAAGAAGGTGTCCAGTACTTCCGTGAGAGGGGAGCCCGCGCGTCCCTCGTTCCCGCCAACGGCGTCTGGCGCGTGCATCCGCCCCAGCAGATCCTCGCGTTCGCGTCCGCGCCAGGCACGGATCCGGAACGGGTCGTCGTCGAACTGCTCGGCCAGCAGGTAGAACACCGCCGCCAGGTGCTTGCACGGCACTTCCCAGTCGGGGCAGGAGCAGTCCAGGCTCAGCTCTCCTGCGTTGCGGGGGAAGAGCGACAGGCCGACGGCGGTGAAAACGTCTTCGATGTCGGCGGGCATCTCCCCCGCCAGCAGGGTCGCCACATACCAGGCGTTGCCGGCGAGCGCCTCCTCCACCGCAGCCCACTCCGCCTTCCCGAACGCCGTGAGGCCGATGCGTGCGCGGTAGGGCTTTGCCCGTGAACCCTGGACACTCGCGAGGACCATGCCGGCATCGATTTCCAGCGAGATGACCTGCCCGCGCCGGGCGTAATTGCGGCCACGTTGCAGGCGCCCACCCACACCAAGACTCTCCAGCACCTCGATGAACCGCGCTGACCACCAGCTCGTGCCGATGGCACCGCGCACACTTCGGGCCTTGACACCGCCGTCGACACTACGCGGGGTGGACGGCGGAAAGAACGGCGAATCATAGCGGCCCCTAGTCACCGACGGCCTCCTTCGACAGTGCGAACAGTTCACGCAGACTCTTGGTGGACAACTCGGTGAGCCAGCCCTCGCCGTCGCCCACCACCATGTTCGCCAGCGCTGCCTTCTCCTCAATCATGGCGTCGATCCGCTCCTCCAGCGTGCCCCTGCAGATGAACTTGCGCACCTGCACACGCCGTTTCTGCCCGATCCGGAAGGCCCTGTCGGTGGCCTGATTCTCCACCGCCGGGTTCCACCAGCGATCAAGGTGAATGACGTGGTTGGCGGCGGTCAGGTTGAGTCCGGTGCCGCCGGCTTTCAGCGAGAGCAGGAAGATCGGCGGCCCGTCGGCAGACTGGAAACGGCGCACCAGCTCGGTACGGTTCTGCCGGGAGGTGCCGCCGTGCAGATAGGCGACGTCGGTGTCGAAGCGGGCCGCGAGGTGCGGCAGCAGCATCTCGGCGAACTCGGTGTACTGAGTGAAGCACAGCACCTTGTCCCCTTCCGCAAGGATCTCCTCCAGGATCTCCTCAAGCCGGATTACCTTACCGCTGCGTTGCCCGACGGCGGAGCGGTCGTGCAACAACTGGGCCGGATGATTGCAGATCTGCTTGAGCTTCGCCATCGCGGCCAGCACATTTCCGCGGCGCTGGATTCCGTCGGACTCCTCGATTTTCTCCATCATGTCATCGACGACGGACTGGTACAGCGACGCCTGCTCACTCGTCAGGGTGTAGTACTGCTTGATCTCGATTTTTTCCGGCAGATCGTCGATGATGGCCGGATCGGTCTTCACACGGCGCAGGAGGTACGGTCGAGTGATCGCCCGCACCCTCTCGGCCGCTGCCTCGTCGCGGTGGCGTTCGATCGGGATCGAATAACGGGTGCGGAACAGCTCCGCCGAACCCAACATGCCAGGGTTCAGGAAGTCCATGATCGACCACATCTCGCCGAGCCGGTTCTCCACCGGGGTTCCGGTGAGGGCGATCCGATGGGTGGCGGCAAGGCGTTTGACGGCCTTTGCCGAGCGGGAGAGCCTGTTCTTCACCGCCTGCGCCTCATCGAGGACGATGCGGTTCCAGGTGACGGCCTCGAACAGCTCCAGATCGCGCGTCAGCGTTGTGTAGGTGGTGACCAACATGTCGATGCCGTTCAGGCCTTCGCTGAAGTCCTCGCCGCGCAACCGGTCCGGACCGTGGTGCACCCACATCCGCATGCCAGGCGCGAATTTTGCAGCCTCGGCCTCCCAGTTGCCGATCAGCGACATCGGACACACCAGCAGGGTGGGACCGGCATCGGGATACTCCTGCCGGTGCACCGCCTCCAGTGCCAGCAGCTGAACGGTCTTGCCGAGTCCCATGTCGTCGGCGAGGCAGGCGCCGACCCCGAGGGCGGCGAGGAAGTTCAGCCACGCCAGACCACGTTCCTGATAGGGGCGCAGTGTGGCGCGGAAGCTCTCCGGCGGGGCGACCGGCTGAATGGTCGCCTCAGCCGAGCCGTCCAGCAGGGATCCCAGCCAGCCGTCGGCGGTGACGCCGGCAACCTCCAGCGGCAGCTCGAGATCATCGGGATGAGTGGCGGCAAGCCGGAGAACATCCGCCACCGTGCCACGCCCC
>JBBRKU010000078.1:0-7592 GCA_038231735.1 Actinomycetales bacterium
ACTCGTAGACGCCCTCGGCGGGTTCCAGCAGGGCCCAGCTGAAGATGCCGACGCTGACCAGGTTCACCCCGGCCTGGCACATCAGCTTCATGTCCTCCTGCCAGATCTCCTCCGGCCACTGCTCCGGGTTGTAGTCGCCGCCGAAGCCCAGCCGCGGGCCGGCCGCTTCCGCGGAGCCCAGCCGGGAGGTGATGTGGTCCATGCTCATAGGTTGCTATCCCTTACTCGCGCCGAGGGTCAGGCCCGCCACGAATTGGCGCTGCAGCAGCAGGTAGACGATCAGGGTGGGGATCACCGTGATGGTGGCACCGGCGGCCAGCAGATTGTAGTTGGACAGGAACACGCCCTGCAGATTGTTGATGGCGGTGGTGACCGGAAGGCGGTCCCCGCTTTGGATGAACAGCAGCGGCCAGAAGAAGTCGTTGTAGACAAAGATGACCTCCAGCGTGCCCAGGGCGGCCAGCGCCGGGCAGCACAGCGGCATCACGATGGAGGCGTACTGCCGCCAGATGCCGGCACCGTCAACCAGTGCGGCTTCGGTGAGGTCCGCTGACAGCGCCTTCATGTAGTTGGAGAGCACGAACGTGCAGAAGCCGATCTGGAAGGCCGTGTTGACCAGGATGACCGAAATATAGGTGTTCAGCAGCGTTCCGGAGTCGCTGAACCAATAGGGCAATGTGAGGTGTTTGAACATTTCAAACAGCGGTGCGGCCAGGACCTGCGGCGGCAGCAGGTTGCCGGCCGTGAACATGATCAGCAGCGTGATGTTGAACTTCCAGCTCACCCGGCTGACCGCGAAGGCCATCATGGAGGCGAAGAAAAGCACCAGGATGACGGTCGGGACCGTAATGATCAAGGAGTTCACGAAGTACTTCGGAAAGCCGCCCTGGTTCCAGGCCTGGACGAAGTTGCCGAAGTTGAACGAGCCGCCAAAACTGAAGTAGCCGTACTTGTCCGTATCCGCCTTGGGTCTCAGGGCGGTGAAGAGGGCCCAGCCCAGCGGAATCAGCCACATCACCGCCATCACTGTCAGGAAGATATGTGTGCCGTAGTGCCGCTTGGCCTTGCTTCCGCTCCGGGAAGCGCCGCCGTCGCCCGTTCGGCGCTGACGGGACGCTGTGCCGGCGGTACTGGTGGGGGCTGAGGGGATGCCGCTCATTGTCCTTTGTCCTTTCCGAAGGTGCGGGACAGGTAGAAGGTGATGGGCACCAGCGAAATCACCAGAAGGATCACTGCCAGCGCCGATCCGACGCCGATCACCTGTCCCTCGCCCACCAGGTTCTGGATGACAAGGGCGCTGATCAGTTCAAGGCCGTTGGTGCCGCGGTTGATGACGTAGACGATGTCAAAGGCGCGCAGCGACTCAATGATCGTAATCACGACAATCACGATATTGACTGGCCGCATGGCGGGGAAGACAACCCGGAAGAAGGTCTGGCTGGCGCTGGCGCCGTCCAGGGATGCAGCCTCCTTCAGGGACCCATCAACACCCTTGAGTCCGGCCAGGTACAGGATCATGACGTAGCCTGCGTGGCGCCAAGTGGCCGCTACCAGGGCGGCCCAGATGTTGACACTGGAATTGCCGAACCAGTCCACGGCGGCCGGGGTACCGGAGGTGCCGAGCAGGAAGTTCAGCAGACCGTTGTCCTTCTGGTAGAACAGCTGCCAGATGATGCCGATCAGGGCCAGGGAGAGCATCACGGGGATGAAGAAGATGCTCTGGTAGATCCGGCTGCCACGGATCTGCTGGTCCAACAGCACAGCCAGCAGCAGCCCCAGCGGGGTGGCGATCAGCGCCAGGAACACCAGCCACAGAATGTTGTGCTGGACGGCTGGCCAGAACGGCGGGTATTCCTTGAAGACGTAGTCGTAGTTGTCCACACCGGCCGGTTTGAGAAAGGACAGGTCCAGTCCGTTCCAGCGTGTAAAGGACAGTGCGACGGATAGCAGCGTCGGGATCCAGACCAGGAGCAGCTGGATCAGGGTGGGGATCCCCACCATGATGCTCAGGACAATCTTGTCGCGGCCGGATAGGCGCCGGACACGCCGGGCCCGGACGGGTTTGGCAGCCGCAGCGCTCTCCCCGACCGGGGCTACCGGCGATTCCGTTGACGAACTCATAACGAACCTGTTCTTCCTCAGGGCGGTTGACGCGCAGCGGCGTCCGGTCCTCTTTTGGCCTGCTGTTACTGGGCCTTCTTTTATTGCGCCGCGTACAGAGTCTTCGCCTGCGCTTCGAGGTTCTTCACATCCACCGTGCCGTCCTTGATAAAGGACTGCAGGGCCGGGATCATCACGTTGTTGGCCATGGCGGGCAGAGCGTCACGGTCGAAGAACTGGCTGATGCTCTTGGCGTTTGCGATCGCGTCGGCACACTTCTTGTTCAGCGGGCTGAACTTGGACGTGTCGGCGCCCTTGACCGTGGCGATGTTGGAAGGATCGACCGCCGCATAGGCATCCTGGCCTTCCGCTGAACCCATGAAGGCCATGAAATCGTGGGCTGCCTGGTTCTGGCCGCCCTTCTTGGACAGCAGCAGACCGTCGATCGGGGCCTCGATGGCGTCCTGGCCTTCCATCGCGATCTCGGGGAACGGGAAGAAGTCAATGTCATCCAGCAGGGCTTTGTCGGTGTACTGCTGGGTCAGGAAGGATCCGAGCAGGTACATGCCTGATTTCTTGTCCCCCATGGATTTGGCCGAATCCTGCCAGGTCATGCCGAGCGCGGCAGGATTCTGGTAGGGCAGCAGCGCCTTCCAGGTATCGAAGACGTCGCTGACCTTCTTCTGGTCCCAGGATTCCTTGTGGGCGGTCAGGTCCATGTGGAACTGGTAGCCGTTGAGCCGCATGTTGATGTAGTCGAAGGTGCCCATAGCGGGCCAGCCGTCCTTGTCGGCGAATTCGATCGGGATGATCCCGTCGCCCTTCATCTTGGCGCACAGCGTCTTGAGCTCGTCGAAGGTCTTCGGGACGGTGTAGCCCTTTTCCGCCCAGAAACTCTTGCGGTAGAAGAATCCCCAGGGGTAGTTGTAGTTGGGCACGAAGTACATCTTGCCGTCGGGACCCGTTGAGGCCTTCTTCATGGCGTCGGAGAAGTTGGTGCCGATCTTGCTCCAGACATCGTCAACGGGAGTCAGCAGGCCCTTGCCGGCGTAGTACTGCATGCGGTAGCCGGCAAACCACGTGAAAGTATCGTCCGGGCTGCCCTGCAGGTAGTTGTTGATTTTGTTCTGGAAATCGTTGTGGGTAACAACGTTGGATGTGACCTTGATGTTCGTTTTCTTGGTGAAGGCATCCGTGACCGCTTGATAGGCCGCCTTCGGGACAGCGTCTGAGGAGCTGGACCCGAAGGTCAGCGAATCGGAGGCCGCGGCGCTGCCGCCGCCGCTCGGGGCACTGCCGCCGGTACAGGCGGCGAGGAGTGGGATCCCCGCGAGGCCGGCAGCGCCGACACTGAGGGTCTTGAGTAGCGTGCGGCGATTCAGCTCAGACCGGCTGATGCCGAAGGCGGAACGCTCTCCGTTTGGTGACATGATTTCTCCCTTGAAAAAGACATGTACTGTGAAACGCATCACATAAGAACTATCATAATCGCTCAAAATCGCACGTCAATGCCCAAAAGGAAAAACTTTCGATCACGAAAATGTAGCTGCCTGCCGAGCATGCGTTCACTGCTTGCCCGGCTTAACGCCGAACGGTCACTAACTACGACCTTGAAGCGTCTCAAGGTGCGAGTTAGTGACCGTTCGACGGGATCTCACGCGGCGACGGGATCTCACGCGGCGAGGGGATCTCCACGCGTCGAGGGCGGGAGCCTAGCCCTTCAGGGAGGTGGCGATCTGCTGCATGACGGTGTTGTCCGCCAGGGTGGTGGAATCGCCGGCCTCGCGGCCCTCGGCGACGTCCTTGAGCAGGCGGCGCATGATCTTCCCGGAGCGGGTTTTGGGCAGCTCGGGCACGACCAGGATGGTTTTGGGCTTGGCGATCGGGCCGATTTCCTTGCCCACGTGGTTGCGCAGCGTGGTCACGATGTCCGGATCATCGACGGCGGAGCCGCGCAGGATGACGAACGCGACGACGGCCTGGCCGGTGGTCTCGTCCGCGGCACCGACGACGGCGGCCTCGGCCACGGAGGGGTGGCTGACCAGGGCGGATTCGATCTCGGTGGTGGAGAGGCGGTGTCCGGAAATGTTCATCACATCGTCCACCCGCCCCAGCAACCAGACGTCGCCGTCGTCGTCCTTCTTGGCCCCGTCGCCGGCGAAGTACATATTGTCGAACCGGGCCCAGTAGGTGTCCCGGTAGCGCTCCGGGTCCCCCCAAATGCCGCGCAGCATGGCCGGCCAGGGCTGGCGCAGCACCAGGTAGCCGCCGGAGCCGTTGGGCACCGGCGCGCCGAGTTCATCCACCACGTCCACGGCGATGCCCGGCAGGGGCACCTGGGCGGATCCGGGCTTGGTGGAGGTGACCCCGGGCAGCGGCGCGACCATGATGGCGCCGGTTTCGGTCTGCCACCAGGTGTCCACGATCGGGGCCGGGTTTTCCTTGGTCTGGCCGTTTTTTCCGGCGTTGCCGCCGATCACCTCGCGGTACCACATCCAGGCCTCGGGGTTGATCGGCTCGCCCACGGAGCCCAGCACGCGGATGGAGGACAGGTCGTACCGGCCCGGGATGTCGCGGCCCCATTTCATGAAGGTGCGGATCGCCGTGGGGGCGGTGTAGAGGATGGAAACCTTGTACTTCTCCACGATCTCCCACCAGCGGCCCTGATGCGGGGAGTCCGGCGTGCCCTCGTACATCACCTGGGTGGCGCCGTTGATGAGCGGGGCGTAGGCGACGTAGGAATGCCCGGTGACCCAGCCGACGTCGGCCGTGCACCAGTACACGTCGCTCTCCGGATGCAGGTCAAAGACCGCCCGGTGCGTGTACGCGGTCTGGGTGAGGTAGCCGCCGGTGGTGTGCAGGATGCCCTTGGGCTTACCCGTGGTGCCGGAGGTGTAGAGGATGAACAGCGGGTGCTCCGAGTCATGCCCGACGGCCGTGTGCTCCTTGGAAGCGGTGCCCACAGTGTCGTCCCACCAGAGGTCCCGGCCCTCGGTCCAGTCCACGTCCTGGCCGTTGCGCCGGACCACGACGACGTGCTCCACGGTGTGCCCCTCCTTACTGAGGGCCTCGTCGACGGCGGGTTTGAGCGCGCTGGGCTTGCCGCGCCGGTAGGTCCCGTCCGAGGTGACCACCAGCTTCGCCTGGGCATCGTCGATCCTTGAGCGCAGCGCGTCCGCGGAGAAACCTCCAAAGACCACGGAATGGACGGCGCCGATGCGCGCGCAGGCCAGCAGCGTGATCACGGCCTCGGGAATCATCGGCAGGTACACGGCCACGCGGTCACCCTTGGCCACGCCCAGGGACTCAAAGGCGTTCGCGGCTTTCTTGACTTCCTCGGTCAGCTGCGCGTAAGTGTAGGTCCGGGTGTCTCCGGGTTCGCCCTCAAAATATATCGCGACCCGGTCTCCGAGACCGTTTTCCACGTGCCGGTCCAGCGCGTTGTAGGCTGCGTTGACCTCGCCGCCCACAAACCATTTCGCGAACGGTGGGTTGGACCAGTCCAGGTCCTGGCTGAAGTCCTTGTCCCAGGTCAGCAGGGCGCGGGCCTGTTCAGCCCAGAAAGCCGGAGCATCAGCGGCGGCCTTTTCGTATTCGTCCGCGCCGACCACGGCATTGGCGGCGAACTCCTCGCTCGGCGGGAAGTGGCGGTTCTCATGCAAAAGGTTCTCCAGCGCGTCGCCGGCGTGGCCGTTCTGCGCGGCGGTGTCAACGGCCGGAATGGCATTGTCCTGGGACATCTATAACCCCTCATTTTCCCTACGGGTGCCGGCGGCCGGATGCTGCTCCAAAAACCAGCGGTGCCGCCTGCACGGATTTTGGTTCCTCTGCCACCTTAGTGGCAGCAGAAATGCTGCGTGTCTCCGGTCACACGGTGTGACGGTACGCGGTGCCTGTATTGCGGCCGCCGGCCGTCGCAGCAGTGCGCAGCAGCGGGCGATGCGATGAGTTCGCTAGAGTTGTCCCTCCCGTGTCACTAGGCTGTAACAGAATCGTGACTATTACCAGTACCGTTACGCGCCATGATGGACGAGTACTACGACAGACGTCTCGGCCGGTCGTTTTCCAGGCCGTCCGGCAAGGAGTATGCAATGACTGAGCATGAGTTTGGCCCAGAGGATCAGGGATCAGGGACTGAGCGGGGCGCGGTGCGTTCCGGACAGCAGGCAGTGCTCGGACCTCTGACGCTACGCGATGTCGTCGTGCTGGCCTCCGTCCTGGTGATGTTCATTGGGTCATTGCTGCCGATATTCCGCGGTCCCTCGGGGCCGAATCTGTGGAACGGCGCTTCGCTGTTCTTCGTCGGGATCGGGATTCTGCTGCCGCTGGTGGTGGCGGCCCTGTTCCTGGTGCGGCGGCTGGCACCAAAGGCCGGCCCGGCCGGGCTGCGGGTGGGTTCCCTGTCGGTGGATCAGTTTGCCTCCGTGGTGGCCGCGTTTGCCACGGCCTACTTCTTCCTGAGCACCGTTTCCGGCTTTGCCCTCGGCTTCCTTATTGCACTCATTGGTTCGCTCGGGCTGCTGGCCGCAACGGTGGTGGCACCGCTGCTGCCCTTCTTTGCTGCCGATTTTGCCGGACGCCCGCAGGTGCCGGCCCACCCGGTGGCCCGCGAAGCCGTCCCGGCGCAGGCCAAGCCGGCTGCCCTGAAGCCGGCCGCCCGGAATGCGGAGGCTGCGAAAACCGAAGGCGCCCGGGAACCCGCCGGGCATGCCGCCGTGCAGCCGACGGCGGAGTCCGGTGCCGCAGAGGTGTCCCCGGCGGCCTGGGGTGAGCAGCCGCCGTCGTACCAGCAACCCGGATCCGCGCCCGAGCTGGACCAATTCCTTGGAACCGCCGCGGCGGCCGGCGGCGTGACTGCCGCCGCAGCCTCGCTGCCCGCCGAGGAGCAGGCCGCCTGGGGCAACCAGCATGAGGCCGGATTGCCGGCAGAGGCCGCGCGGCGTGACGCCTCGGGGCATCCGGAATCAGCCGCCGAGCACTTTACGAACCCGGCGGAAGAAACCCTGCTGCACCCGCCCGTTCCGGAGGAGTCCGCCGAATCCGGTGCGGAGGAGGCAGCCGGACTCACGGCGGGAGACGGCGGGGGACACGCGGCGGCCGGACACGTAGCGGGTTCCTTTGCTCATCCAGTCCGTGAGGCGGAAGTGCACGAGCCCGCCGGTCCCGAAGGGGCAGCGTTCGGCCATCTGGCACATGAGCCGGAGGCCCATGAAGCGGAGGTCCATGAGCCAGAGGTCCATGAGGCGGGCTATCAACACGGCGGCTATGAGCCGGCCGCGCCTGCGCTGTCCCACGTGGAGGAGGCTGGCCAGGGGTCGGCCGCGCGCGGGGCTGCAGATCATCAACCCGCTGGCCACGAGCTGGGCGCCCATGAGGGTGCCCACGAGCCATGGGCCCCCGCAGCCGCCCCGGAGCAGGCGGCACCGTCGTCGGCAATCGGCCAGCCTGCCACCGCCATCCATGAGACGGTCCGCGCCCGCCCGGAGAGCATC
>JBBRKU010000079.1:0-7579 GCA_038231735.1 Actinomycetales bacterium
CCGCAGACAGAGGGACGCGGCAGGAACGAAAAAGGGGGGTGGTTCCCGGATCCGGGAACCACCCCCCTTTTTCGTTCCTGCCGCGTCCCTCTGTCTGCGGACCCGGCGCCGGCCTAGCGGATAACCGCCTGGGTATCCGCGGCTTCCGCCGCGACCTCCTCGTGATGGCCGTGCGCGTGCGAGGCCTCCAGCTCGGCAGGCGTTGCCGGAGCCACGCGGTCCTCAAAGAAGAACCGGCTCAGCGCGGCGCGGCGCTGTTCCTGCCGGGTCACGATGCCGTGCTGGTTCGGGATACCGGCTTCCGGTTCCGCGGACTCAAAGCCCACCAGCTTGTAGCGCTTATAGTCATCGAGCTGCGCGTGCACCTCGATGAACTCGCCATGCGGCAACCGGACGATCCGCCCCGTTTCCCGGCCGTGCAGAGCAATCTCGCGGTCTTTGCGCTGCAGGGCAAGGGCGATCCGCTTGGTCACGATGAACGCAAGGATCGGGCCGACGAAGAACAGCGCCCGCAGCCAGTAGATCACGTCGTTGAGCGAGACGTGCAGGTGGGTTGCAATCAGGTCCGAGCTGGCGGAGGCCCACAATACGCAGTAGAACGTAAAGCCGGCCATGCCGATCGCGGTACGGGTCGGGGCGTTGCGCGGACGGTCCAGGACATGGTGCTCTTTGTCGTCCCGGGTGATCCAGCGCTCGATCCAGGGGTAGGTGAACAGCACCGTGAAGATGATGCCGGCAGGGACCAACGCCGGCAGCAGTACGTTCAGGGAGAGTGTGTTGACGCCCCAAGGCAGTGGAATCTGCCATTCCATCGGAAGGCCGAACAGCCAGCCCGGCATCAGGCGCAGGGCGCCGTCCACAAAGCCGATGTACCAGTCTGGCTGTGTACCGGCGGAAATGGGGGAGGGGTCGTACGGGCCGTAGTTCCAGATCGGGTTGATCGTGAAGGCCGCGGCCATGATCGCGATCACGCCGAAAACGATGAAGAAGAAACCGCCCGCCTTGGCGGCGTAGACCGGTCCCAGCGGATAGCCGACGACGTTGCGGTCGTTGCGTCCGGGCCCGGAGAACTGGGTGTGCTTGTGCACCACGACCATGAACAGGTGGATGGCGATCATCAGCAGAATCATCGCCGGCACCAGCAGGATATGCAGCACATACAGCCGTCCGATGATGGCCGTACCCGGGAACTCCCCGCCGAAGAGGAAGAAGGAGATGTAGGTACCGACCACCGGGATGGAGAGTATTACGCCCTGGATGATGCGCAGGCCGTTGCCGGAGAGCAGATCATCGGGAAGCGAGTAGCCGGTGAAACCATCGGCCAGGGACAGGATCAGCAGCACGCCGCCCACAACCCAGTTGAGTTCGCGGGGTTTGCGGAAGGCACCGGTGAAGAAGACCCGCAGCATGTGCACGGCAATGGAGGCCGTGAAGAGCAGCGCGGACCAGTGGTGCACCTGGCGCATGAACAGGCCGCCGCGGACCTCGAAGGAGATGTTCAGAGTCGAACTCATGGCCACCGACATGTCCACGCCCTTGAGCGGAACGTAGCTGCCGTGGTAGGTGGTCTCGGCCATCGACGGGTCAAAGAAGAACGTCAGGAACGTTCCGGAGAGCAGCAGGATGACGAAGGAGTACAACGCCACCTCGCCGAACATGAATGACCAGTGATCCGGAAAGACCTTCCGGCCGAATTCACGCAGGATTCCCGAGCCGCCGACGCGTTGGTCGACGAAGTCGGTGATGCGTCCGACCTTGGTGGCCGGGGTGTAGGGGATTTCTGTTGCGGCGCTCATTATTAGCCACGCTCCCAGAAGCTAGGTCCAACAGGTTCGTGGAAGTCGCTCTGGGCTACCAGGTAGCCTTCAGAGTCGACCGAGATAGGCAGCTGCGGCAGCGGGCGGTTGGCCGGGCCGAAGATGACCTTACATTCCTGCGTGAGGTCGAAGGTCGACTGGTGGCAGGGGCATAGCAGGTGGTGCGTCTGCTGCTCGTACAGGGCAACCGGGCAGCCGACGTGGGTGCAGATCTTGGAGTAGGCGACAATGCCGTTGTAGCCCCAGTTTTCCCGTCCGGGGGAGGGATTCAGCGATTCCGGATTCAGGCGCATCAACAGGACGACAGCCTTGGACTTCTCCTCCAGCTTGCCCTCCTTGAGCTCATTGAGGCCGTCCGGTATGACGTGGTACGCGGATCCGATGGTGACGTCGGCGGCCTTGATCGGCGTGCCGGTTGGGTCGCGCACCAGCCGCGTTCCCTGCTTCCACATGGTGTGCCGGAGCTTGTCCGCCGGTAGCGGACCCAGGTCGCGGAAGACGACGATGGCCGGCAGCGGAGCCAGGGCCAGTGCGCCAATGAGGGTGTTGCGGATCAGCGGGCGGCGCTTGATGCCGGTCTCTTCGAGGATGTCGCCGACGATCTTCTCCGCGGCCACTCGGTCCGCCGAGTTGCGCACTTCGTGCCGCTCCTCCGAAACCTCATGGTCCGGCATGAGTGCCCGGGCCCAGTGCACGATTCCGACGCCGATGCCCAGCATCGCGAAGGCGGTCCCCAGTCCCAGCAGCAGGTTCTGCAGGCGCAGCGTAGCTATGGAGTTGTCCAGCCGCACACCGAAGTACGCGAAAAAGAACAGCAAGGTGCCAACAACGGAAATTCCAAAGAGAATAGCCACCTGGCGCTCGGCCCGCTTGGCCGCCCTGGGATCCGTATCGGCCAACCTCAAACGATGCGGCGGGAGTCCAGGATCCTGGAACCTCTCCACATCCTTGTTACCAGCCCTAGCTACGGCGTCCGAGTGTGTCTCAGTGCCGTCACTATGGTCGCCCATAATCCCCTCATCCTTCTCTTATCCCGGCGGTGCCGGGGTCGTTATGTATGTTTCGTCCGCCCGCAGGGGCGGCCGTAAGTCTATGCAGTGAGGATGTCCGCTAAGACGTCCTCGAAGTCAGCCAGATGGTGAAGGCGATGATGACGCCGAGGCCGGCGATCCAGATGAACAGGCCCTCCGAAACCGGACCCAGCGAACCAAGGTCCGCGCCGCCGGGTGAGCCGTTTGCATCGATGGTCTTCAGGAAGGTGATGATGTCACGCTTGCCGTCCGGCGTGATGTTGGCATCGTTGAAGACCGGCATGTTCTGCGGGCCCGTCACCATCGCCTCGTAGATGTGCTGAGAGGTTGTGCCGGACAGGGCGGGCGCGAACTTGCCGCGGGTCAGTGCGCCACCGGCGGCCGCGGCGTTGTGGCACATGGCGCAGTTGACGCGGAACAATTCGCCACCGTTGGCTGCGTCGCCGTTCCCATCCAGGTACTGGGCCTCGGGAATCGACGGACCCGCGCCCAGCGAAGCCACGTAGGCTGCCAGCTGCTTGGTCTGGGTGTCATTGAACTGCGGCGGCTTCTGCAGCGCCTGCGGTCCGGACATCTCCATCGGCATGCGGCCCGTTCCCACCTGGAAGTCGACCGCGGCGGCTCCAACGCCCACCAGTGACGGACCGGTCGGGGAGCCGCTGGCACCCATGCCATGGCAGGTGGCGCAGTTGGCGATGAAGAGTTTCCCGCCTTCCTTCACGTCATCCGCGGAGTAGGTGGTGGTGTCCGCCTTGGCCTGGTTGATGGTGGTTGCAGCGGCGTATATCGCACCGGTGAGCATGAGCCCCAGCAGCAGCAACGCGATCGCTGCCAGTGGATGACGTCGCTTCTGCGAAAGTGCCTTCACGTGGTGGTTCCTTTGTCGATCATGCGGCCAAGCGCTCGGTCGCTAATTCAATTTCTGCGTCGTGTAGAACAAGTGCGGAAAGCAGCCTACTTGAGGATGTAGATGACCAAGAACAGGCCGATCCACACCACGTCAACGAAGTGCCAGTAGTACGAGACGACGATCGCAGATGTTGCCTCGAAGTGCCCGAACTTCTTGGCGGCAAAGGCGCGTCCCATGATGAACAGGAAGGCGATGAGCCCGCCGATCACGTGCAGTCCGTGGAAGCCGGTCGTAATGTAAAACGCCGAACCATAGGCATTCGACGACAGCGAGATGTGTTCCGAGACCAGCGTTGCGTACTCCGCCGCCTGGCCGGCCACGAACACACTTCCCAGCACGAACGTCACCATGAACCACTCGGTCATGCCCCAGCGGGCGAAGCCAAAAAGGCCGCCGGAGCGCCGCGGCTGCAGACGCTCCGCGGCGAACACACCCATCTGGCAGGTGAACGAGCTGGACACGAGCACGATCGTGTTGACCAACGCGTAAGGAACGTTGTGCTTGGCCGTCTCCTCCGCCCAGAGCCCTGATGATGTGGCGCGCAGGGTGAAGTACATGGCAAAAAGACCGGCGAAGAACATGAGCTCGCTCGAAAGCCAAACTACTGTCCCGACCGAAACCATGTTGGGGCGGTTGAGTGTGGGGTGCGCCGGGGCACTGGGGGCATGAGTCGCTGTTGTCACATAGTCATTATGTCCATAAAAGTGGCCGGTGCCCAACGCAAAATGCGTTTTGCCGATACTTTTTCTACAAAGCCGCGAAATCGCAAGGATTCCGTGCTGGAGCGACGGCGCGCCGCTGAACGGCCGAGCGCCGGCCGTTCATATTCGGCGGAAGGCGCACCGGCTCGCTAGCATCAGAGAGTGACCTCCTCAGCTGCGGCAGCAGACCAAACGCCAACCTGGCCGATTCTGCTCACCTCGCTCATCGCCGGAACGGATCTGTCCGCCGCTGACACCCGATGGGCCATGAACACCATCATGGAGGGCGCGGCAACCCCATCGCAGATCGCGGCCTTCCTGGTGGCGCTGCGCGCCAAGGGGGAGACCGTCCAGGAGATTGCCGGTCTGGTGGAGGCGATGCTGGAGAACGCGAACCCCCTCACCATCGAGGGTGACACCCTGGACATCGTGGGCACCGGCGGGGACCGTCTCAACACGGTCAACATCTCCACCATGGCCGCGCTGGTGGCAGCCGGCGCCGGCGCCAAGGTCGTCAAGCACGGCAACCGGGCCGCGGCGTCGTCGGCCGGGTCCGCCGACGTGCTGGAGGCGCTGGGCGTTCGGCTCGACCTGCCGATCGCCAGCGTCGCGGCCGCCGCGGAATCCGTAGGCATCACCTTCTGCTTTGCCCAGGTCTTCCACCCCTCCTTCCGGCACACCGCGGTGCCGCGGAAGGAGATGGGGATTCCCACCGCGTTCAACTTCCTGGGTCCGTTGACAAATCCCGCCCGGGTCTCCGCCTCCGCGGTCGGCGTCGCGGATGCGCGGATGGCTCCACTGGTGGCCGGCGTTTTTGCTTCCCGGGGGAGCCGGGCGTTGGTCTTCCGCGGCAGCGATGGACTCGACGAACTGACGACGACGGGCCCCTCAGCGGTGTGGGAGGTACGCGACGGCCAGGTGGTCCGCAGTGACTTTGAACCCGCGGACATCGGCATTGCCCGCGCCAGCGTGGAGGACCTGCGAGGAAGGAACGCGGCCTACAACGCCGAGGTCGTCCACCGGATCCTGGAAGGCGAAACCGGACCGGTCAGGGACGCCGTGCTGCTCAATGCCGCCGCGGGCCTTGTCGCCTTCGACCGGACAGCCGAGGGTCCACTGACCGACCGGCTGGGCCGGGCGGCGGAACGCGCCGCCAAGGCGGTCGACGACGGCTCCGCGGCGGGGGTGCTGGGCGCCTGGATCACTGCGACCTCCCGCTGAGCGCCGCCGGTCAGCCGCTGGTTGGCCGGTGGTTAGCCGCTGGTTAGCACGCGGCCGTCCGCCAGGGTCGCGTTGCCGGAACAGAAGATGCTGGAGGCCGGCACAATGTTGTTGAACGTTTTCGACGCCGGATCCCGGACCTGCGTTGGTTCGGGATTCTGCCAGCCGTCGAACTGCAGGACCTTGCCCGTCGTGAGCAGGATCGAGTGGACCGTGACCATCGGCCAGCCCGTCAGCGCGCCCCAGGAACCCGTCGGATTGGTGGGTGTGGAAGCGGCGACGGTTCCGGCAGGACCTGCGCCGGTCATGGCCACGGCAAGAGCCGCGGATACGGGCACGGCGAGGATGGCTGAAGGAAGCGATGGGGAAGTAGCAAAGGGCAACCGGCGCATGTCAATTCCAATGGCAGAAGGAACGTACCGCTTGCAACCAGCCCCAGCGTAAGTTGGTGCGCTTGAACGGTACCCCGGCAAATCCGCCGTCGTCCATACCCGGTGTGAAAAATCTTTTCAGGTCCCGAGCCTTGTCCGCTACGTCGTGTCCCGCCCGCACCGGATGCGGGTAGCGGACCGCAAGGTCCGGCTGCCCTGCTGGCTAGTGCTCAATCCCCAGCGAAAATGCCGCGTCCAGATCATGCTGCGAGTACGAGCGGAAAGATATCTGCGTCGTCGTGGAGACGACGCCAGGGACCTTGGAGAGGCGGTCCGCAATGACATCGGCCAGTTCCTCATGGCGCCGTACCCGGGCGACGGCAATCAGATCCCATTCGCCGGTGACGGAGTAGACCTCGCTGATCCCCTCCAGCTCGGAGATTTCCTGGGCTGACTCCGGTATGCGGGAGGCATCGGTCTTGATCAGGACGAAAGCGGTGATCACGGGTTTTTTCCAATCCTCGTTGGTGCACCTTTGCGGTGCCAGGGCTCGTGACTATGAGGCTAGCGCAACCATGCGCCCGACCGGTTTTGTTTCGTCCGCCGCCGCACCAGCCGCCGCAGCACCAGGCGGGCCAGCAGCCGGTGACCCAGCAGGAAGACCGCCAGGACGATGCTGGCCACGATGATGAACGCCGGCTGAGCCGTGTCTCCGGTGGCGATCCGCAGGACCATGCCACCGGCCACGGTAATGGCCCAGATGGCCACACCGTTGGGCCAGATGAGCAGCGGCGCCTTCCAGGAGCGGCTGACGGCCCACCCCAGCGCCAGGCCGGCCAGGAAAGGCCAGGCCGTGGAGAGTACACCCACCGGCGTCAGGGCTTCGGCGTGGCTGGACCGTCCCGAAGCAGCGAACGCCAGCACCAGGACGACGTCGGCCACCGCGGCGTAGGCGTTCAGCCCGGCGGGAGTACGGATCCTGGTTGTCTCAGCTTGCTTCTCAGTCACCTTTCCAGCTTAGCCGCCATCCGCCGTCGGCCGCCGCAAAACGCAAAGCCTGGGCAACCGGCCACTGGAAGAAGCGGCCTCCCGCCCATAGAGTCAGTGCACATCCTTAGTGGGAGCAGAAGACATGAAACTGATCCAGGTTGCACAGCAGGCCAAAGACCTCCGGCGGGCCATGGACTTTTACGCGAAGCTGCTCGGTGCCGCCCCGACGGCCACTTTTGACCCGCCGGGGCTGGCCTTTTTCGACCTGGACGGCGTCCGGCTGCTGCTGGACACCGGCGCCCCGTCCGCGCTGATCTATCTGGCCGTTCCGGATGTACGCGAAGCGACCCGGCGGCTGGAAGGGGAAGGCGTGGAGATTGTGACGGCGCCGCACATCATCTTCAGCCACGCCGACGGCGTGCTGGGCCCGGCCGGCACGGATGAGTGGATGGCGTTTATCCTGGACAGCGAGGGCAACACGGTCGCCCTCGTCAGCCAGCTGTCGCCCGGGACCTGAGTTCAGCTGCCGCCGGTACCC
>JBBRKU010000080.1:0-7557 GCA_038231735.1 Actinomycetales bacterium
GATGTCCTCACCGATCAGGACAACCTTCGGGTCGTCCTCCATTGCTTTGCGCAGGCCGGCGTTGATAGCGCGGCCGAATGTCATGGTGGACATCATTTGCTCCCTTCGGCGTTGGCGGCGGAGGTACTCTCAAAACCGGCCAAATAGCGGGAATAGTGCTCGCGCTGGCGGTCCAGCCACGAATTAGGTGTGCTGTAGACGTTGGCAAACACGTCCATCGGGGCGGGTTCCGGCAGATTGATGCAGCCGGCGCGCATTTCCTTGGCGACCGCGTCGGCCTTTGCGACGACGGCGGCGTTCAGGTCCGCGGTCAGCAGGCCCTTACTCTCCAGCAGGGCCGCAACCCGGCTGATCGGGTCCTTGGCCGCCCAGTCCTCAAGCTCGTTGGCGTCCCGGTAGCGGGTCGGATCATCCGCCGTCGTATGCGGGCCCATCCGGTAGGTGACAGCCTCAATAAAGGTGGGACCGCCGCCGGTGCGGGCGCGGTGCAGCGCAATCCGGGTGGCGGCCAGCACGGCCAGGACGTCATTGCCGTCCACGCGCAGGCTGGGAATGCCGAAGCCCGGGGCGCGGTTGGCGATCGGAACGTGGGTCTGCAGGCCGACCGGCTCGGAAATGGCCCAGTGGTTGTTCTGGCAGAAGAAGATCACCGGCACCTGGAAGCTGGCGGCGAAGACCATGGCCTCATTGACGTCTCCCTGGCTCGTGGCGCCGTCACCAAAGTACGTGATGGCCACGGCATCCGCCCCGTCGGTCTGGATCCCCAGCGCGTAACCGGTGGCATGCAGGGTCTGGGCGCCGATGATGACCTGTGGGGTGGCCATGTTGATCTCGAACGGATCCCAGCCGGAGGAAACATTGCCGCGCCAGACGCGGATGAGGTCCGTCAAGTCCACGCCGCGGCAGTACGCAACGCCGTTTTCGCGGTAGCTGGAAAACACAAAGTCGTCGCTCCGCAGCGCCCGACCGGAGCCGATCTGCGCTGCCTCCTGGCCCAGCAGCGGCGGCCAGAGGGCCAGCTCGCCCTGGCGCTGCAGGTGCGTGGCCTCCATATCGATCCGGCGGATGACCACCATGTCCTCATAGAGGCCGCACAGTTCCTGGTCCGTCACATCCTGGACCCAGGAATCCAGCTCCGGGCTGCTGACGCGTTTGCCGTCCGCGGTGATCAGCTGGAGGAAGTCCGACCCGGGGGCCTGCCCGTCTCCGGTTTCCGGGGCGGCTGCCCGGGAACTACCGATGTTTCCCATCGGGCCCGGCTTGGGGCCCTTCTCGTCACTCAACACAGCTGCACGCAACCTTTGCACATCGTCCGGTCTGGGCCGGGATCTTGTGGATCCAGGCTCCGTCTCGACCCCGGTTTTTGACCGCGGGCCGACTATGGGCGCCGTTGCCCATATGTATTGTGACGATACTCACATAGGCCATGCGGCACAACCGATCTGCTCCAGATTGAGCATTATGCTCTATCTCCGACAAGACGACCGTGCTAACCTTGCGCACTATGCAACCCCTGGATGGCACTGACACTCGGCTGCTCATAGCCCTGGCACAAGACCCCCACCGCACCGTCGTCGCACTGGCCCAGAAACTGGGCCTGTCCCGCAATACGGTGCAGGCCAGGATGGCCGGGCTGGAGAAGAAGAACGTCTTCCTGTCCTTCGAGCGCCGGATCAATCCGGCCGCGCTGGGGTATCCCCTGATGGCCTTCATCTCCATCCACGTCCAGCAGCAGAAGCTGGGCGCGCTGGCCAAATCCCTGGCCGAGATCCCGGAAGTCCTGGAGGCCTACGGGCTGGCCGGCTCCGCCGATCTTCTGGTCCGGGTGGTTTCCACCGACGCCGAGGACCTCTTCCGGATCAATGGCAAGATCCTGGCGTGCGACGGCGTCGAGCGCACCGATACCTCGCTGGCTATGGGTGAACTGATCCCCTTCCGGCTGGAACCGCTGCTGGTGCGGGGACCGCGGAACCCCGGCTGACCGCCGCAAAAAATATTCTCCCGATCCGTCCCATCCACCATCCTCCGTGCAGCGAAGTACTGGTGATAGTTCCACTTGGAACTTCGAACACCTCGGGGCCCGCACGTTCGTGGGGAACCCGGATAACGGAAGGTTAGGAATCATGCGTACCTCACCCAACAGGCTAATCGCCACGATCTTCGGTGTCGTATACCTCTTGGTTGGCGTTCTGGGGTTCTTTGTCACGTCTGGCATTGGCTTCTTCGCCACCCAGGGAGCCAATCTCATCGTCTTCGCGGTGAATCCCCTGCATAACATCATCCACCTGCTCATCGGGGCCGCGCTGCTGGCCGCAGGGCTGAAGTCGGTCCCCGCAGCCAAGTCCGTCAACACGACGGTGGGCGGCGTCTACCTGCTGGTGGGCATTGTGGGACTATTCCTGCTAAACACCTCGCTGAACATCATCGCCCTGAACGGCGCGGACAACGTCCTGCACCTTGCCAGCGCGGTCCTGCTGCTGGGCGTGGGACTGTCCCAGGACAAAACGGCCGTCAATCACTCGGTTGCGGCCCGCCGGACGGTCTAACCATGGCAACCGCCATCAGCGGCCCGGCGCGGGGAACCACGCTCCTCGTGCCGGGCAGGCCCGCAGTGACGCCCGCGACCGTGCGGGCGGAGCTGCTGCCCGAATCAGTCCGGCTCTTCAGCGCTCTGGCGGGCATCGGCGCCGCGGCGCTCACCCTGGGGCTCAGCTCCAACCTGGTGGCGGCGGCCTTCCAAAATGCCACCGAGGCTGGCGTGCCGCCGTGGGTGGCGCCGCTCGAGTTCGCAGCGGCCGCGCTGGTGGCCGGCTGGGCAGTCTTCCTGCTCCTGTGGGCCGTGCAATCGCTGCGCCACGGAAGGGCCGCCTGGCCGCTGGCCATCGCCCGGGTTCTCCCGGTTGCGGCCGCCGTGGAGCTGGCATACCTGCTGTACGGACTGTGGCAGCTTCCGGTCAGCCGCCGCAGTTTCGATCTGACCTCCGCCTCCGCGCTGGTCCTTGAACTGGCCATCCTGGCCTCCGCGGGCTGGCTGCGCCGGAAAGACGGTGCCGCCACAACTGCCGCCAGCACCGGCCCGGGCTCAACGGGCCCGGCGGTTGCTTCTTCGGCTTCGATGGCTTCGGCTTCCGCGGCGGATGCGGCTTCGGCTTCGGCTTCGGCTTCGGCTTCGGCTTCGGCTTCGGCTTCGGTGGAGATTACGCCGCCCCCGGCTGGCAGGCTGCTGGCGTCAATGTTTGTCTCGGCGTTACTGGTGGCGTCGGTGGCCACCGCTGGCCTGGCAGCCACCACGGCCGGGCATTACGCCGTCCCGCATGGCGAACATGGCAACCATCAGCCGGCCCTGCATGATCCGGCCCAGCATCACCACTAGGGAATCATCACGTGGGCATCAACCGCTCAGGCAGTTCAGCCAGGCCCGCCATCACCACTCGGACGGTACAGCCACGGCTCGTGGTGGAATCGACCCGGGACTCTGGGATCTGACCACTTTTGCCGGCGACACTCCGGCTATTTGGCGGACACGCCGGGTTAACTGGGCCCGCCCGTTCCATAACTGGTCAGATCTCAGAGCCAACAGCCACGGATTGTGGAACGGTCAGTCGATCGAAGCCATCAGCTCCACGACGCGGTCCATGAACGCGTCCACCTGGCTCTCTTCGTAGCCCTGCTTGCCGTGTGCCGCTCCGAAGACGGCACGGCGCACCACATCGACGCTCAAGGGCCTGTCGTGTTCAAAGTACGCCAGCAGCTGGTGGCATAAGCCATCAACATCCGCCACGCTGTAGCTGCGCACGTTGCGTTTGGGCCGGCGGAACCGGACGCCGTCCGGGCGGTGCAGCCGGCCGCGGAGCGCGGAGGAGATTTTGCCGATCTGCATCAGCCAGGCTTCCTCGCCCTTGCCGGCGATCAGCTGGTCGCGCTCGCGCTGGGCAAAGACGTCCTCCAGCCGGTCCAGGGCCGCGTCGACGGCGTGCGCCTCGTAGCCGCCCTTGGCCGGGTCAAAGGCGACGGAACGGACGTCGCGGCTGGTGAGTGCCTTTTCGCTGCTGTCCTCCGAGGTGTAGAAGGCGCGTGCCCGGCTCAGGAACAGGTCAACCTGCCTTGCGTTGTACCCCAGTTCCTGGCGGCCTACCCGGGCAAAGGGCGCATTTGCCCGCTGCTGATCGTCCACGGTCACAGTCGTTCCTTGCCGTCCTTGCTCGAACATTCCTTGCAGATTCCACTCTCAAATATGGGCTCTCCGAGCCACTTTCTCGACTACATCCTACGTGGGAATGCTGGATGTCCGGTGCAGAAGCTCACGCCTGCGGCTCCAGCTAGGTCTGGAAGCGCGCCAGTACGCTGAAAATGAGGAAGGCCATCGGAGCGGCGAAAACGATGGAGTCCAGCCGGTCCATCACTCCCCCGTGTCCGGGCAGAATGCTGCTCATGTCCTTCACACCCAGTTCCCGCTTGACCATCGACTCGGCCAGATCCCCGGCAGTCGCGGCGGCCACCAAGCCCACGGCGAGCACCAGGCCCATCCACCACGGCTGTCCCAGCAGGAAGATTGCGGCCGGAACCGCTACCAGCACGGCGCCGCCGACGGAGCCGGCAAAGCCCTCCCAGGACTTCTTGGGGCTGATCTTCGGCGCCATCGGGTGCTTGCCGAAAAAGGCCCCAATGAGGTATCCGAAGGTATCGTTCGCCACCACGAGCATCAGGATGATGACCAGCTGCAGAGTGCCCACATGCGGTCTGGACAGCCAGGTGATCCCCGTCGTCGGACCGTCCGCACGCAGCAGCAGGAAAACAAAGCTGATCATGAACGGTATCCACACCAGCGTGAAGACACCCGCGAAAATACTTTGAATGGCGCCCTCCGCCGCGTCAAGGGAGCGCCACAGCAGCACCGCGACAGCACTGGCCACCAGCGCAAACAGCAGACCTTCGGCGCCGGAAAAATAGGCAGCCGCAGGCATCGCAACCGTGCCGATCATGACCGGAACCAGCGGGACCGCAATGTCGCGCTGCAACAGCGCACGGCTGACTTCCCACATGCCCACGACGGCGAAAGCCGAGACGATCACCACGAAGGCCACCGGATAAAGCAGCAGACCACCCAGCACGATGACGAGCAGGCCCAGGCCGACGACGATCGCAGCCGGCAGATTCCGGCCGGCACGGGACGCGGCGGACACCTTAGCCGCGGCGGGCTCAGCGGAGGCGGCCTCCGACGGCGCCAGTCCAGCCGCGGGAGTCTCCTCCGCCGTCGGCCTCGCCCGAGTAGCCGGACCAACCGCGGGAGTCTCCTCCGCCGTCGGCCTCGCCCACCCTGTCGCAGCGTTCTTGGACCTCGCGTCGCGGCGCCGCAAGTGGGCCAACGCGTCGGCCGGAAGTGGCGTTATCCGTTCGGGGGGAGCCGGAATCGGCGGAACCGCGGGCGGTTTCCGCGCTGCCGGCTTTCCGTTGGTTTTGCCCCTGGCCCGCTCTGCATCGCGCTGCGAACGGCGGCTGGGAAAATTCGCGGCAACAGGATCCGCCCCTGGTCCCTGGTCACCGGACGGGGCTGAGCCAGCCGCCGGGGGCTGGGCGTCGCTCATCAGACCTCGAGCAGCTCCGCTTCTTTGCGCTTGAGCAGCTCGTCAATGTTGTCCGTGTGCGCCTTCGTCAGGGCATCCAGTTCCTTCTCGCCCCTCGATCCCTCGTCCTCGCCGGCGTCGCCGTCCTTGACGATGCGGTCCAGCTCATCCTTGGCCTTGCGGCGGATATTGCGGATGGAAATCTTGGCGTCCTCGCCCTTGCTGCGGACAATCTTGACGTAGTCGCGGCGCCGCTCCTGGGTCAGCTCGGGGATGACCACACGGATGACGGTGCCGTCGTTGGACGGGTTGGCTCCGACATCGGAATTGCTCAGGGCGCGCTCAATGTCGCTCAGTGACGCCCTGTCGAACGGGGTGATCAGAAGGGTCCGGGCCTCCGGAACGGCGAACGATGCCAGCTGCTGCAGGGGCGTGGGCGATCCGTAGTACTCGACCAATACCTTCGCGAACAGCCCCGGGGTGGCCCGTCCGGTTCGGATCGACGCGAAGTCCTCCTTGGCTACCTCTACGGCCTTGTCCATCTTTTCCTCGGCCTCAAGCAAGGTATCTTCGATCACGATCTCTCCCTAACACGTTGGTTCTGACAATCTGCCCCGGTCCGCGCCGCGGATGCCCTGCCCTTATCCTAGCGTGGACCCCGGCTGGAACCGGATTACGGAGTGACCAGCGTGCCCAGCTTTTCGCCGCGGATGGCTCGGGCAACATTGCCCTCGCCTTCCATGCCGAAGACCAGCATGGTGACGTTATTGTCCTTGCAGAGGCTAAACGCGGTCTGGTCCATCACGCGGATGTCGCGCTGCATCGCCTCGTCGTAGGTCAGCGTGTCCAGCTTCTGCGCGTCGGGGTCCTTTTTCGGATCCGCCGTGTACACGCCGTCGACGCCGTTCTTGGCCATCAACACTATATCCGCGTGGACCTCCAGCGCGCGCTGGGCGGCCACTGTGTCGGTGGAGAAGTAAGGCAGCCCCGCGCCGGCACCGAAAATGACGACGCGGCCCTTTTCCATGTGCCGGATGGCCCGCCGCGGAATGTAGGCCTCCGCGATCTGGCCCATCGTGATGGCGCTCTGCACCCGGGTCTCGACGCCGGCCTGCTCCAGGAAGTCCTGCAGCGCCAGGCAGTTCATGACGGTGCCCAGCATGCCCATGTAGTCGGCGCGCGAGCGGTCCATCCCGCTCTGGGAGAGTTCCGCGCCGCGGAAGAAATTCCCGCCGCCGACGACGACGGCGACCTCCGCCGAGTCGATCGAGCCGGCGATCTGCTCGGCAATGCTGCGGACGGTCTCCGGGTCAACGCCCAACTTGCCGCCGCCAAAGACTTCGCCGGAGAGTTTAAGCAGCACGCGCCGGCGGGGTTTCTTCCCCTCCCCGCGCGAGCTGGTCTGCCCGGAAGCGGCCGTGGTGGCAACGTTGCTCTTGGTTGTCATTAGATTGTCGATGCTCATATCGCCTTCCCGTTGGCACGGTTGCCGTCTATCTGATTGGAGTCACTGTCTGCGAACATCCGACATAGCGAAGCCTAATCGAAAGTTGGCATGAAAAGGGGGTGGCCACCAAAGGTGACCACCCCCTCAAACTTCACTTGCGCTGAAAGCTACGCACCCACGCGGAAGCGGGCAAAGGCGGTAGCCTTCACGCCGGCTTCATCCAGCACCTGGGCAACGCTTTTCTTGGCATCCTTGGCGAATGCCTGGTCAACCAGGACACTCTCCTTGAAGAAGCCCGTCAGGCGGCCTTCCACAATCTTGGACAGCGCGGCCTCCGGCTTGCCCTCGGCCCTGGCCGTCTGGTCAGCAATGCGGCGCTCGTTCTCGACAAGCTCGGCGGGAACTTCCTCACGGGTGAGGTACGTCGGAGAGTAAGCGGCAATGTGCACGGCAACGTCGTGCGCAGCCGCAGCGGCGGTTGCACCCTCGCCGTCGACGGCGAACAGCACGCCGACCTGGGCCGGCAGGTCCTTGGACGTCTTATGC
>JBBRKU010000081.1:0-7529 GCA_038231735.1 Actinomycetales bacterium
AGATGTCCAAGTGGCTCAAGGGCCAGGGCCACAGCCCCCTGCTGGTTGCCGCGGATCTGCAGCGCCCGAATGCCGTCAAGCAGCTGCAGGTCAATGGTGAGCGCGCCGGCGTGCCGGTCTTCGCCCCGCACCCGGGTGTCAGCTCGGAGTACGAAGCTGCCACCGGTGATCCGGTGGCTGTCGCCCGGGCCGGTGTGGCCGAGGCCCGCGCCAAGCTGCACGACGTCGTCATTGTCGACACCGCCGGCCGGCTGGGAGTGGACGCGGAGATGATGCAGCAGGCCGCGGACATCCGGGCCGCCATCGTCCCCGACGAGGTGCTCTTCGTTATCGATGCGATGATCGGCCAGGACGCAGTCAACACGGCCCATGCCTTCGACGCAGGCGTAAACTTCACCGGTGTCGTGCTGACAAAGCTCGACGGCGATGCCCGCGGAGGCGCGGCGCTTTCCGTTACGTCCGTGACGGGTAAGCCGGTGATGTTTGCGTCCACGGGTGAGGGTCTGGACGACTTCGAGATCTTCCACCCGGACCGGATGGCCAGCCGGATTCTTGACCTCGGTGATGTACTCACCCTGATCGAGCAGGCCGAGAAGAACTGGGACAAGGATGAAGCGGCCCGGATGGCGCGGAAGTTCGCCGATCAGGAAGACTTCACGCTGGACGACTTCCTGTCCCAGATGCAACAGATACGCAACATGGGCTCCATGAAGAAAATGCTCATGATGATGCCCGGTGCGGCCGGGATCCGCCAGCAGCTGGAGAACTTTGACGAGCGGGAAATCGACCGGGTCGAGGCAATTGTCCGGTCCATGACTCCGCACGAGCGCGTGGCCCCCAAAATCCTCAACGGCTCACGGCGTGCCCGGATCGCCCGCGGCTCCGGCGTGCATGTCTCCGAGGTCAACGGCCTGCTGGAGCGCTTCAGCCAGGCACAGAAGATGATGAGAAAGATGGCGCAGGGCGGAGGAATCCCGGGAATGCCAGGCATGCCCGGGCCCGGCGGCTTCGGCGGCGCACGCAAAGGCGGCAAGACCGCGCCTAAGAAGAAGGCTCGCTCGGGCAACCCGGCCAAGGCGGCGCAGCAGCTGCGTGAGGCCGAGGAACGCCGGGCCACCGGCGCCAAGTCGCTGCCCACCGGGGCTTCGTTCGGACAGCAGGACGGGGAGGGCTTTGACCCGTCCGCGCTCAACCTGCCCAAGGGCTTCGAGAAGTTCCTGGGCAAGTAGACCGCGCCCGCGTCCCCTGCATCCTGTTTCGCGGTCCGCCCCTCCGGTCTGCGCCGTCCTGTCCTGTCGGCCGGCCCGCAGTCCGGGCGTGCGGCGTTTACCGGTGCCGGTACGGCGCGGGGACAATATTGTCGGGGGCCGCAGCTAAGGTGAATCAATGACCAAGGAACGGATCGTGTTCGTCCACGGAACGGGCGCCTCCGGCGCAGCTGCCTGGCCCGGACAGCACGGACTGGCGCTGGACTACGACTGCCTGTTCGTCAAGCGCCATGGCTTTGAGGCGACGGGGGAGCCGTTGCCCACCGATTTTGAAGCAGACCGGGACATCGTGGTGAATGCGCTGGGCTACGGCGGGCACGTGGTGGCACATTCGCAAGGTGCCATAGCGGCCATGATGGCCGCCGTCGACCATCCCAGGCTGGTGCGCTCGCTGGTACTCGTGGAACCTGCCTGCCTCTCACTCACCGCCCGGTTGCCCGCCACCCAGGCGCACCACGACTTGATGGCGCCGCTGTATTCGCGCCGGCTGGAAATGTCGGACGAGGAATTCAACAAGGAATTCGTGCGGATGGCGTTTTCTGCCCAAGCCGGTCCGCTGGCCACCGACGAATCACGGCGCGACGCCCGCCGGCTCAGGCTTCAGGCGCCGGCCTGGGAGGCTCCGCTGCACATTGTTCCGGGGGTCCCGACTCTGGTGCTGACCGGCGGCTGGGAGCCGCTTTACGAGGAAATTGCCGGTTATCTCGCCGCGACCGGAGCCATCCACCGCATCACCGCCGGGGGTCACCGCCCGCATGACACGCCCGAGGGCGACCGGTTGATCAGGGACTTCATCCGCGCCCAGCCGCGCAAGCGCTGACACCAAGCCCGACAACTGTCCCCCACTAGGTGCACGCAAGAGAGCTCTATCGTGCGTTGTCTGCGGGGTAGTTTTCGGGGCTGACGGTCTGCGGCTCCGTTTCCTGTCGGTGGGCCGTCATATGCTCAGGACATGTTGGAAATACGTCCGGCCGCGCTTGCCGAATTCTCCCTGCTTCCCACCATCGAGGCAGAGTCGGACCTGCTGCTGACGGAAATCGGCGGCCTGCCGCGATCACTCGCCTTACCTCCCGTTCCGAGCGTGGCAGAGTTCGCTGGCGCCTTACATATCCTGGTGGCGGGGAGGCCGCCCGTGGGGTTCGCCCGGCTCGAGGAAATTGACGGACAGGCTCACTTGGAGCAGCTCTCGGTGATCCCCGACTATGCCCGGCAAGGCATCGGCCGGGCGCTAGTGAACGCAGCCAAGGCGTGGGCTAAGGAGGCCGGCTACCATGCCATGACATTGTGTACGTTTGCCGAGGTGCCGTTCAACGCGCCGTTCTATGCCAGCTGCGGCTTCACCGCGGTGACATCCGTGGGTCCGGAGCTCGCCCAGCTGCGCAAACACGAAAAGGACCTGGGCCTGGATGATTTGGGTGCCCGGGCAATTATGCAGATAAGGCTCTGAGCGCAGCGGGGGATCCGTCCAGAACTGACCAACTTTGACGCTGAGCACAACGGTTCTTGCGGCGTGTTGGGGCGACGCGCCGGACCGAAAATTCAAAGCTGGGCAGATCTCAGCGGGACCGACCACACACGGCAAAAACCGATCGCCCGCACTTGGAATAAATTGAAGCTTCAAGTAATTTAGTAGTAGTGAAAGGCCAAAAGAGGGCCACCACCTAGTCGGGAGCGTGCAATGACTACCACCAACACCACCACCCAGGACCTGCTGTCCCGGGATCTTTCCATGGGCACCGTGATGCTCCAGGTCGGGGACATGAAAGTGATGTCCGACTATTACCAGCGCGGGCTGGGCCTGGACGTCGTAGCCGAGGCCGACGGCGGGCTGTACCTGGGCCGTGGCCAGTCCCCGCTGGTGCATCTGGCGCCGGCTCCGGGCCTGCACGTTGCCGGCCGCGGCGAAGCCGGTCTTTTCCACACGGCTCTGCTGTTCGGCGACCAGGCCTCGCTTGCGGCCACGGTAGCCAGCGCGGCCCGGTTTGAACCACAGGCCTTCGTCGGCAGTGCGGACCACCTGGTCAGTGAGGCGTTCTACTTCACCGATCCTGAGGGCAATGGCATCGAGCTGTACTACGACCGCCCGCGGGAGAGCTGGCAGTGGGACGGCGGGAGCGTCGTCATGGACAGTCTGGCCCTGTCGCCGCAGGCCTACCTCAATGACCACCTGACCGAAGCGGCACTGGCCGGGCAGCGACAGGCCGACGCCGCCGTCGGGCATGTCCACCTGCAGGTGGGCGACGTGCAGACAGCTCAGGACTTCTACGTGCGGACGCTCGGCTTTGAGCGGACCGCCGGCTGGCACGGCCAGGCGCTGTTCGTCTCCGCCGGCGGTTACCACCACCACATGGCGATGAACGTCTGGAACAGCCGCGGCGCCGGTCCCCGCAAGAACACACTGGGCCTGGGCGAAGTGCTGATCAGGGTTCCCGGGAACGACGACGTCGGTGCGCTGGCCGAGCGGCTGGCCCACCGCGGGATCCAGATGGCCAATACCGGAGCCGAGCTGGTCTTTGACGATCCGTGGCGCAACCGGATCCGCGTTACTGTGGATCCAGTGGCGGCTGGCAGCTAGCGGCCGCCCGGTACCGCACGGTACCGGGAGCAGAATCGACGATGGAGGCAGGGCCGTGCCCGCAGTTTCGGAATTCTTTGTTGCAAACCACCGCGACGCCATCGCCCACGCCGGCGCCCTGGACTCTGGGAGCGGGCGGACCGCGGACGTTCCCCGGCTTCCGGTACCGGACGTCACGGACCTGGACGTCGAAATCCTGGGCGGAATCGCGGCCAAGGCGGTCCACGCCGGGGGCACCGACTGCGCGCTGGGCATGGTGGATGTGGAACTGGATCCGCTGTTCGTGGTGCCCGGCCCGCTGGCCACCGTGTTCGCCGAGCTGAAGGACCTGGAGGACCAGGAGGACGTCACGGCTGTCGCGGAGCAGTGGGCCAAGACGGAGGAAATGTCGACGACGGCGGACGTGACCGAGCCGCTGTTGCGCAGACTCTCCGCGCTGGCGGCGGTCGCGGACCAGGACACCGCCCTCAACCTCTACTTCTGGAACGCCTGACAGAGGAGCCCCCGCCCGGCCGTTCGTGGGGGTGGAGAGGTGAGGAGGTCCGATCCACGGGCCGAATCGCCGCGTTCCAGGCCGCGATGTCGCGGGGATTGCGAAAGATCTGCCATAATGGATGGGTACTCGATCCGCGCGGCCCCTCTCTCCGTGTAATGATCTTGTCCTTGAGAACCCCATGATCGGCCCGCCCCACGGGAGCGTGAGACGGGGTTCGCCCTCTTTTAGAACCAGGAGTGACCACAAAAGTGGCCGTAAAGATTCGCCTTAAGCGCCTCGGTAAGATGCGCGCCCCGTACTACCGCATTGTCGTCATGGATGCCCGCGCCAAGCGCGACGGCCGTGCCATCGAGGAAATCGGCAAGTACCACCCGACCGAAGAGCCCTCGTTCATCGAGGTTAACTCCGACCGTGCCCAGTACTGGCTCGGCGTCGGCGCCCAGCCGAGCGAGCAGGTTGCCGCGATCATGAAGATCACCGGTGACTGGCAGAAGTTCAAGAACCTGCCGGGCCAGGAAGGCACCTTGAAGACCAAGGTTGCCAAGGCGGCCTTCGTTGCACCGGAGAAGTCTTCGGTCATCGTCAGGGAAGCCATCACCCCGAAGGCCAAGAAGGACGAGGCTGCCGAGGCTCCCGCCGAGGCCGCTGCAAAGACCACCGAGGCTGAGTAAGTTGTTGGCCGAAGCGCTGGAGCATTTGGTCCGCGGGATCGTTGACAGCCCTGAGGATGTCAAGGTCAGCGTGAAGAACAACCGCCGTGGGGAATCCCTTGAGGTGCGCGTTCATCAGGACGATCTGGGTCGAGTAATCGGACGCCAGGGCCGCACGGCCCGCGCATTGCGCACCGTGATCGCCGCTCTGGCCGGTGGCGAACCGGTCCGCGTCGACGTAGTCGACACCGACCGGCGCCGCTGACTTCCGGTACAACAGCGTTAGTGATTCTGGCCCCGGCACCATAATGGTGCCGGGGCCAATCTTTATTATGGGCAACGTTCGAGCGGCTCAGCAGGAGGAGTTTTCATGCAGGTTCAGGTTGCCAGGATCGGCAAACCGCACGGCATCCGCGGTGAAGTCACCGTCCAGGTGCTCACGGATGCGCCCGACGACCGCTTTGTTCCGGGCATGGACGTGGTGGTGGAGCCGGCCACGCTTGGTCCGCTGACACTGCGCAGTGCGCGCTGGAACAAGGACATCCTGCTGCTCGGCTTTGATCAGATCAGCACCCGCAACCAGGCCGAGACCCTGCGCGGAGCGCGGCTGTTTGTCGATTCGGACGAGGTCGACGACGACGATGACGACGCCTGGTACGAGCACGAATTGGTGGGCCTGGAGGCAAGGGTCGGCTCCGAGGTGGTGGGAAAGGTCATCGGACTGAGTACGATGGCCGTCCAGGATCTGCTGCTGATCGAAAACGCGGACGGAGAGGAGATCCTGGTGCCGTTCGTCACCGAGATTGTGCCGGAGGTAAACGTCGACGGCGGTTACGTCCTGTTGACGCCGCCGCCGGGCCTCTTCGAACTGAACTCGGATTCCGGCACCGACGATGCCGGCACAGAGGGCACCGAGGACTAGATGCGCCTGGATGTCATCAGCATCTTCCCCGAATACCTGGCACCGCTGGAGCTGAGTCTCATCGGCAAGGCACGCCAGGACGGTATTCTGGACCTGCGAGTCCACGATCTGCGGGACTTCACCACAGACAGGCACCGCACCGTTGACGACACTCCTTACGGCGGCGGTGCGGGAATGGTGATGAAGCCGGAGCCGTGGGCCCAGGCCCTGGAATCCGTGCTCCCGGTGGTCGACGAAGTGAGCCCCGGCGAACGCGTGGAGACCCGTGGCGGGGATCCTGCTAGACCCACCCTGATCGTCCCGTCCCCGGCGGGCGAGGTTTTCACCCAGGCCCTGGCCCAAGAGCTGGCCGAGGAAAAGCACCTGGTGTTTGCCTGCGGACGCTACGAAGGCATCGACGAGCGGGTGCTGGATTGGTCCGCGGAGCACTTCGACGTGCGTCCGGTCAGCCTGGGGGACTACGTGCTCAACGGCGGCGAGGCGGCGGTGCTGGCTATGGTTGAAGCCATCGGCCGGCTGCTGCCCGGCGTGGTGGGCAACCCGCAGTCGCTGGTCGAGGAGTCGCATTCGGACGGCTTGCTTGAATACCCGGTCTACACCAAGCCCTCAACGTGGCGGGGCAGGGACATTCCCGACGTGCTGCTCAGCGGCCACCACGGCAAGATCGCCAAGTTCCGCCGCGACGAGCAACTGCGCCGCACCGCGGACCGCCGGCCGGACCTGGTCACCGCCCTGGACACCACGATCCTGACCAAAGCGGAACGCGCCACGCTGGCGGAACTCGGTTACGCCGTCGTCGGCGGCCGGCTCACCCGGCTCTGACCCCTCGACTACCGCACCCGCGATTACCCGCACCCGGGCCCGATATGGCAGAATGGACACTTGTGCTTACTGGGCCCGCCCCTGCCACAGGGGAGGCGCAGCCAACAGCCTAGCACTCCGGCCTTCCACCTGCGGAAATGCCGGTAAAACCTAACTTTCGGCAGTGATTCCCGCGGGCCCATGACGGGCTGGCAGGCTTCACCGCCGTGACGCAAAGTGAATGACCTGTGGCGTTCACCAGGAGTGACAATATGCACATCCTCGATACCGTCGACGCAGCCAGCCTGCGCAACGACATCCCCGCGTTCCGCGCCGGCGATACGCTCAAGGTTCACGTGAACATCATTGAAGGTAGCCGCTCCCGTGTCCAGGTGTTCCAGGGCTTCGTGCTCGGACGCCAGGGCGACGGCGTGCGCGAGACGTTCACGGTCCGCAAGGTCTCCTTCGGCGTTGGCGTGGAGCGTACCTTCCCGGTGCACTCCCCGATCATCGACAAGATCGAGCTCGTGTCCAAGGGCGACGTCCGCCGCGCCAAGCTGTACTTCATGCGCAACCTGCGCGGTAAGGCTGCCAAGATCAAGGAAAAGCGCGACATCATCCCCGCTAAATAGGGGATTCGCACTTTGAACCACGCGGAACGCCAGCCCGGGAAACTGGGCTGGCGTTTTGTGCTTTTGGCCGTGCTGGTGGTGGTGGTCGTCAGTGCCGTGATTCGCAGCTGCTGGGTTGATGTCTACTACATTCCGTCGGATTCGATGGATCCTCTGCTGAAGACCGGAGACCGCGTGCTGGTTTC
>JBBRKU010000082.1:0-7409 GCA_038231735.1 Actinomycetales bacterium
CGATCCGCTGGGCCGCTCGATCATTCTCAATGACGGCGATTTCCAGTTTGTAGTGGTTGACCGCCTCACCGGCGCCGTCTACTCCGTGTGCCAGGACGATGAAACCCTGGTCGCGTCCTCCCTGGGTCAACTGGTCCGGATCGCCACGTTGTGGGGCTCCATCGACCGGGACGCGATCGGTCCCGAAGATGACGACGAATTCATCCGGGTGGCCCGGAACTTCGAGCGCCAGCTGAAGGACATCGATCCGGCGGCGGCCCGGCCCAACGAGTTCTGGTGCCTCTATGCCGAGGAGCTCAGCAACGGCGTATGAGCCCGGCGCGCGGAGTAGGCTCGGGACATGGAACAGCTCAACGATCCCGAAGTCATCCGCCGGCTGCTGACGGACAAGGGCCGGTGGGCCGTCGTCGGACTTTCCGGCAATCCGTTGCGACCGGCCGTCGGCGTGGCCGAATTCCTGCAGCGGAAGCTGGGCATGGAGATCATTCCGGTCAGCCTCAAGGGCGACGACGTCCACGGCGCCAAGGGCTACAAGACCCTCGCCGAGGTGCCGGGGGAGATCGACGTCGTCGATTGCTTCGTCAATTCGCAGCGCGTCGGTGCGGTGGTGGATCAGGCCATTGTTGTCGGAGCCAAGGCCGTCTGGCTGCAGCTGGGGGTCATTGACGAGGCAGCAGCGGCGCGGGCACAGGCGGCCGGGCTGGACGTCGTCATGAACCGGTGTCCGGCCATCGAGGCGCCCCGACTGGCCGTCTGAACGGTATAGGCTCCCTGTGTGGATGCGCAGCAATTGAAATCGGCATGCCTGGCGCTGCCGGGAAGCTTTGAGGATTTCCCGTTCGGCCCGGAGGCCTCGGTGTTCAAGGTGCGCGTGCCCGGTGACGGGATCAATTCCGGCGGATCGAAAATGTTTGCGCTGTCCAACCTCGGCGCACGGCCGCTGGCGGTCAGCCTCAAATGCGAGCCCGTCCTGGCCGAGCAGCTGCGGGCCGCCCATCCGGAGATCACGCCCGCCTACCACATGAACAAGGAACACTGGAACGGGGTCATCTGTGATGCGGAGCTGCCGGACGACAGCATCCGCGACATGATCGAGGACTCCTATGACCTGGTGGTCGCCTCGCTGCCGCGGGTCCAGCGCGAGGCTCTGGGCTGGCGGCGCACTGTGCAGGCCGGGACAGTCGAGGCCGGAGGGGACGATTGAGGCCGGGGCAGGGTGAGCTGACATATCCGCAGCGCGGACTGACCCAAAGGCTCGACGACGGCGGCAGCTGGCCTGCGGGGTATGCGCGGGTTAAGCACCGGGTCCGGGTGGGCCACGGCGGGGAAGCCTACGGACGTCTGGCTCGCGGCATCCTGGACTGGGGCATCCAGCGCGGTGCCGGCCTCACCGTGGCGGCCGTCCCGGCGGCTTCCGCATCCATGCGGGCCGGCGGCCGAGTGGTCTGCGGCTTCGGCCTGGCCCGGGTGCGGCTGCCGGTCCCCTGCGAAGTGGTGTGGGTGGAGAAGCCGACGGCCGTCGTCGTGCTTCCGGACGGACAGACCCGGCCGCAGCGCTCCGGATTCGGCTATGGAACCCTTCCCGGGCATCCGGCCAGCGGCGAGGAAGCGTTCATCGCCCGGATCGAGGCGGACGGCAGCGTGCACTTCGACGTGCTGGCCTTCAGCAAACCGTCGGGGCTCATTTTCAAACTGGGCAGTCCCGTCACCGCCCTGTCGCAGCGTTTCGTCACCCAGCGCTACATTCAGGCCGCCCGCGCCCTGGCCCGCTAACCCCCCCATCGAGTGAGTAATCCACGCTCGATACAGCCCTGTATCGAGCACGGACCGCTCAGTGGATTGGCATGTGGATAACTTCTGCGGAGAATTGGGCCTTCTGCCCATAATGGCCCATGCGCAATCCGATTCCGTTGCCCTCCGACCTGGCCGGCAGACCGTTCACCCTCGCCGAAGCGCTGGCCCTCGGGGTAACACGGGCACGGTTCCGGAACCGGTCCCTGAAGAGCCTGGGCCGTGGCATCCGGAGTCCGGAACTCGCCGAACTGCAGGTATCCCATCTGGCCAGAGCGTATTCGCGCGTTACCGAACTCAGCACCGCGTCCCACCACACGGGTGCCTGGACGTGGCTGCTTCCCCGTCCGTCCCAGCCCAAGGAGCCTGCCATGATCCATATCACCCGACCTGCCGGATCAGCGCAAATGCGCCGGCCCGGGGTCATCGCGCACCGCTCGCTGCTGCATGAGGACGAGGTGACGGTGGTGGACGGGACGCGGGTGACAACCAGACAGCGGACGTGGCTGGACCTTGCAGAAATGCTGTCCGTGGACGAACTGGTGGTGATTGCGGACCACCTGATCCGGATCCCTCGACCGCAGTTCGAAGGGCGCACGGAGCCATACGCCACCAAGGACGAGCTGGCGCGGATGATTGAACGGCACAAGGGCAAACGTGGCGTGTGCAAGGCGCGGGCCGCGCTGGACCTGAGCCGGGTGGGAGCGGACTCGCCGCCGGAAACGGAGCTGCGCCTGGCCATTTTCCGCGCCGGGCTGCCGGAACCTTTGGTCAATGAACCGATCACCGACTCGTGGGGGAACTCCGGCCACTCTCCGGACCTCTCCTTCCGCAAATACCGGATCGCGGTTGAATACGAAGGCGAGGTTCATGCCGAGCCGGAGAAGGTCGACAGTGACATCCTCAGGGAGGAGCGCGTCCTGGCCGTCGGATGGACGCAGGTCCGCATTTCGAAGCGGCACATGAAAAACGGCGCCCGGACCGCGGTGGGAAAGGTCAGGTCAGCCCTCATACAAGCCGGCTGGCGGCCCTAAAAGCACCATCGACTGAGCGGTTGGTGCTCGATACAGGGCTGTATAGGGCACCAAGTGCTCACTGGATGGTCAGAACTTGCCGACCCGGGCGCGGGCGGCCGAGTACAGTCCGAAGCAGATCAGTCCGACGGCCACGGCGATCAGCAGATATGCCCCGAACGGCTGGCCGCGGAGGCTCCGGAGCGCGCCGTCCAAGCCTGTGGACTTGCCCGGGTCCGCGTTCACCGTGGCCACGATGATCAGGATCCCCACCAGGGCCAGCACCAGGCCCTTGGCCACGTATCCGGCGACGCCCAGCGGGATGACAAGCTTATGGCTTTCGGGCTTGAGCTCCTTGATGAATTTAAAAGAAACCCCACGGTAGGCGTAGTAGCCACCGGCAATGACGAGACCGGCCCCGATGCAGACCAGCAGCACCGCTCCGCCGGGGGCCTTGAGAATATTGGACGTCAGGTCGCTGCTGGTGCCGCCGCTGGTTTTCCTTCCGCCCAGGGCAAACACGCCGAAGGTTGTTGCCAGCGCGCCAAAGACCAGCGCCTTCCCGCAGGGGGAGAGCACGGACATGACCTTATGGGGTCCCGGGCTGCGGCTGGCCAGGAAGGCCTCATCGAGCTGCCAGAGCGCCAGAGCCGCGCAGGCGACGGCACAGATCCACAGCAGGATCCCGCCCGCGGGTTGGCTCGCGACGGCGCCCACGGCGCCTGACTGGTCCGCCTGGCCGGACTGTCCGCTGTCGATCTGCAGCGCAATGATTCCTATCAGCACATGCAGGAGCCCGACCACCACGTATCCGCACCGTGCCAGGAAAATGAACGCGGGCGATCGAGCCCCGGCTGCGACGCTATCGGCGGCCTTGCGGACGTCCTCCGAACCAATGCCCATGACCCGCCCCTTCTTCAATGCTTCAAGGGTAGTTCGAAATGAAGCATCGCGCCCCGGATACCGGCGGATTCCGTAGCCGGATCGGCCGATCTCCGGGGACGCGTTCGGGATCAGCCGAAGTACTTCGGCAAAGTGGCCTCGTTGGCCTCGCGGAGCTCATCCAGCGGCACCGCGAAGCAGCCCTGCACATCGAGTGAACCGGCGTCGGCGTCCACCACGCCGATCCGGATGGCCGGGAAGGACCGCGCGGTGCACATGTCCGTGAACCGGATTTCCTCGGAGCGCGGAACGGCGACGACGGCGCGCGCCTGCGATTCGGAGAACAGCAGCGTGAACGCGTCGATCCCGTCGCGCTCGCAGACCTCGTCCAGGCCGATCCGTGCGCCGACGTTGAAGCGCAGCGCGGACTCCGCCAGGGCGGCGGCGAGGCCGCCCTCGGAGAGGTCATGCGCCGCGTCCACCATGCCGTCGCGGGAGGCGTTGACCAGGATCTCGGCAAGGCGGCGTTCCAGGGACAGATCGGCCTTGGGCGGCTGGCCGCCCAAGTGACCGCGCAGGTTGGCCCACTCGGAGCCGGCCAGCTCGTCCGCCGTCGTGCCCAGCAGGTAAATGGCCTGGCCATCCTCAACCCAGCCCGACGGCGTGCGCCGCGCCACGTCGTCGAACACGCCCAGGACGCCGACGACGGGCGTCGGGTGGATCGCGACGCCGCCGGTCTGGTTGTACAGTGAGACGTTGCCGCCGGTCACCGGCACGCCCAGTTCCTGGCACGCGTCGGAGAGGCCGCGAACCGACTCGGCGAACTGCCACATGACCTCCGGGTCCTCCGGCGAGCCGAAGTTGAGGCAGTCCGTGACGGCCAGCGGCTTGGCGCCGGAGGTGGCCACATTGCGGTAAGCCTCGGCCAGGGCCAGCCGTGCACCCTCGTAGGGGTTCAGGTAGGAGTAGCGTCCGTTGGCGTCGGTGGAGAGCGCCACGCCCAGGCCGGTTTCCTCATCCACACGGATCACACCGGCGTCGTCCGGCATGGCCAGCGCGGTGTTGCCCTGCACATAGCGGTCGTACTGGTTGGTGATCCAGTCCTTGGAGCACATATTCGGTGAGGCTATGAGTTCCAGCACCGCGGCACGCAGTTCCGGGCCGCCGGCGGGGGGCTCGCCGGCGAAGTTGTCCGCCTGGATCCCGTCCAGCCATTCCGGGCGATGGTAGGGGCGGTCATAGACCGGTCCCTCATGGGCCACCGTGCGCGGATCCACGTCCACGATCTTCTCGCCGTCCCACTCAATGATGAGCCGGCCGGTATCCGTGACCTCGCCGAGCCAGGAGTATTCCACCGCCCATTTGTCCATGATGGCCTCGAAGGCGCCCATGTTCTGGGGCGTGACCACGGCCATCATCCGCTCCTGCGACTCGGACATCAGGATTTCCCCCGGAGTCAGCGTCGGATCCCGCAGCAGCACCTTGGTCAGCTCAACGTGCATGCCGCCGTCGCCGTTGGAGGCCAGCTCACTGGTGGCGCAGGAAATGCCCGCGGCGCCCAGGTCCTGGATTCCCTCCACCACGGAGGCCTTGAACAGTTCCAGGCAGCACTCGATCAGCACCTTCTCCGCGAACGGATCGCCCACCTGCACGGCCGGGCGCTTGGACGGCTTGGTGGAATCGAAGGATTCGGAGGCCAGGACCGAGGCCCCGCCAATGCCGTCGCCGCCGGTCCGGGCACCGAAGAGCACCACCTTGTTGCCGACGCCGGACGCGTTGGCGAGCCGGATGTCCTCGTGCCGGAGCACGCCTACGGCCAGCGCATTCACCAGCGGGTTGCCCTGATAGACGGAATCGAAAACCACCTCGCCGCCGATGTTGGGCAGGCCCAGACAGTTTCCGTAGCCGCCGATGCCGGAGACGATCCCGTGCACCAGGCGTGCTGTGTCCGGGTGGTCGATGGCGCCGAAGCGCAGCGGATCCATCACGGCCACCGGGCGCGCGCCCATCGAAATGATGTCGCGGACAATGCCGCCCACGCCGGTCGCGGCGCCCTGGTACGGCTCCACGAAGGAGGGGTGGTTGTGCGACTCGACCTTGAACGTGACCGCCCAGCCGTCCCCGATATCGACGACGCCGGCATTCTCACCGATGCCCACCAGCAGGTGTTCCTTCATTTCATCGGTGACCTTGTCCCCGAACTGGCGCAGGTGGTTCTTCGAGGACTTGTAGGAGCAGTGCTCGCTCCACATCACGGAGTACATCGCCAGCTCGGCCGCGGTGGGGCGGCGGCCCAGGATCTCCACGACCCGCTTGTATTCGTTATCCTTCAGGCCTAGCTCGGCCCAGGGCAGTTCGGTGTCGGGCGTGCCGGCGGCGTGCTCCACCGTGTCGATGTTGAATTTTTGGGCGGTGCCGCTCATTTATTGCCTCCGACGAGCTTGTTGAGAACAGAGGTGAAGAAGCCCAGGCCGTCCGTGCCGGTGCTGCGCCCGCTGGCCGACTCCGGCCCGTAGCCGGTCTCTACCGCGTGCTCCGGGTGCGGCATCAGCCCGACGACGTTCCCGGCGGCGTTGCTGATCCCGGCGATGTCCCGGCGCGAGCCGTTCGGATTCAGGCCTACATAACGGAAGACAACCCGGCCCTCGCCCTCCAGCTCATCCAGGACTTTTTCATCCGCAATGTACTGGCCATCCTGGTTCTTCAACGGAACCGTGATCTCCTGGCCCTTCGCATAGTCAGAGGTCCAGGCCGTCCGGTTGTTCTCCACGCGCAGCCTCTGGTCGCGGCAGATGAACTTCAGGTGGTCGTTCTTGATCATGGATCCGGGCAGCAGATGGGATTCAGTGAGGATCTGGAAACCGTTGCAGATGCCCAGCACGGGCAGCGGATTCGAGGACGCCGGCCCTGATGCCGCCTTTATGATTTGGCCCATCAGCGGGGCAAAGCGGGACAGCGCCCCGGCACGCAGATAGTCGCCATAGGAGAAGCCACCGGGAATGACGACGGCGTCCACGTCGCCGAGTTCGGTGTCCGCGTGCCAGAGAGCGACGGCGGTCCCGCCGGCGATGCGCACGGCACGGGCCGCGTCGCGGTCGTCCAGGGATCCGGGGAAGGTGACGACGCCGATCCGGGCACCGGCGAGCGGCGTTTCGCCGGTCGAGCTTGTCGAGACCAAGGGGTGGCCAAGCAGGGGAGTCTCGGTCATAATCAGCCGGCCACAACTTCGACGTTGACCACGTCTTCGATCACGGGGTTGGAGAGCAGCGTGGCGGCCGCGTCGCGGGCCTGCGCCAGGATCTCCTCCGTGACTTCCCCGTCCACGGTCAGTTCAAAGCGCTTGCCCTGGCGGACGGAACTGAAAGCGGTAAAGCCCAGCCGTGGCAGGGCGCCGACGATGGCCTTCCCCTGCGGATCCAGAATCTCGGGTTTGGGCATGACATCGACAACGATCCGGGGCATCCGGGAACTCCTGATGTTAAAGAGGGGCCGCGGAGGGTGCCGTCTCACGCTGTAATGGAGTGAAATCAGCGCTCCGCGAGCTTGCGAGTCCATTCTACCGGGAGGCGCGCGGATGGCTCTACACGGCGACCAGACTCATCAATAGTGCTCGCGAGATGGGGTGCGTGCCTCATTTGAGAAACGCTCGCGTAAATCACGGGCCGCCACGGGCACGGCGGTGACGATGAGGGATGGGCCTGTCGATGGGTACGCGTAGGGAAA
>JBBRKU010000083.1:0-7405 GCA_038231735.1 Actinomycetales bacterium
ACCGCCAGGCCAACAAGAAGGGCGTAGGTGGGGAAGTCCTCGCCTACGTCTTCTAAGGAGGCCGGCGATGTCCCGCATCGGTCGCCTGCCCATCACGGTGCCCGCCGGCGTCGAGCTCGCGCTCGACGGCCAGGTCGTCACCGTGAAGGGCCCCAAGGGCACCCTCACGCACACGATCGCCGAGCCCATCAAGCTCGAGCGCGCCGAGAACGGCACCTTCGTGGTGACCCGTCCTGACGACAACCGCACCAGCCGGAGCCTGCACGGCCTGACCCGCACGCTGGTCAACAATATGGTCGTGGGTGTCACCGACGGCTATGCCAAGGCCTTGGAGATCCGCGGCGTCGGTTACCGCGTCGCAGCCAAGGGCTCGGACCTCGAGTTCGCCCTGGGCTACAGCCACCCGGTTGCCGTCAAGGCTCCGGAAGGTATCACCCTGACCGTTGAGAGCGCCACTAAGCTCTCAGTCTCGGGTATCAACAAGCAGCAGGTGGGTGAGGTTGCGGCCATCATCCGCAAGCTCCGGAAGCCGGACCCGTACAAGGGTAAGGGCATCCGCTACGCCGGCGAGGTTATCCGCCGCAAGGTCGGAAAGGCTGGTAAGTAATCATGGCACTGTCCGTAAAAGGCAAGTCCAAGTCCGCAGCACGCGGCCGTCGCCACCTGCGTGTCCGCAAGCGCATCACCGGTACCGCGGTCCGTCCGCGCCTGGTGGTCAACCGCTCCGCACGCCACGTATTCGTCCAGATCGTGGACGACAGCCAGGGTCTGACCGTGGCTTCCGCTTCGACGCTCGAGGCTGATCTCCGCCAGTTTGACGGGGATAAGACCGCGAAGGCCAAGCGTGTTGGTGAACTCGTTGCGGAGCGCGCCAAGAAGGCCGGTATAGAAGCCGTTGTCTTCGACCGCGGTGGCAACAAGTACCACGGTCGCATCGCAGCCGTCGCTGACGGCGCACGCGAAGGTGGTCTGGCACTGTGAGCGAAAACATCAACAAGGAGAACACTGTGTCTGAAGCCAGCGCAGATGGCACCGCAACAGCCGCAGCGGCAACCAAGACTGCTGCCCCTGAGACTGCCACCGCTACCGACGACCGCCGCGGCGGCCGTGGGGGCCGCGAAGGTGGCCGTGGTGGCCGCGATGGTGGCCGTGGCGGACGCGACGGCGGTCGCGGTGGCCGCGAGGCCGAGAAGAACCAGTTCATCGAGCGCGTCGTCAACATCAACCGTGTCGCCAAGGTTGTCAAGGGTGGCCGTCGCTTCAGCTTCACCGCCTTGGTCATCGTCGGTGACGGCAACGGCATGGTCGGCGTAGGTTACGGCAAGGCCAAGGAAGTTCCCGCGGCCATCGCCAAGGGCGTTGAAGAAGCCAAGAAGACCTTCTTCCGCGTTCCGCGTGTTGGCAAGACCATCCCGCACCAGGTCCAGGGCGAGGCCGCGGCAGGCGTCGTCCTGCTGCGTCCGGCTTCCCCCGGTACCGGTGTAATTGCCGGTGGTCCGGTGCGCGCCATCCTGGAATGCGTCGGTATCCACGACGTTCTGTCCAAGTCCCTTGGTTCCTCCAACGCCATCAACATCGTCCACGCGACGGTTGCTGCGTTGAAGGGGCTCGAGGAGCCTGCAGCCGTGGCGGCCCGCCGTGGCCTGCCGCTGGATGAAGTTGTTCCGCCGGCTCTGCTGCGCGCCCTCCAGAACCAGAAGGCAGGTGCGTAATGGCTACACCGAAGAACATCCAGGCGTCTGACGCAAAGCTGGAAATCACTCAGATCAAATCCACCATCGGCGGCAAGCAGAACCAGCGCGACACGCTGCGTTCACTGGGTCTCAAGCACATCGGCGACTCGGTCGTCCGTACGGCTGACGCAGTGACCGTTGGCATGATCAACACGGTTCCGCACCTCGTGAAGGTTGAGGAGGCGAAGTAACCATGGCAACAGAGAAGAAGACCGAAACCGGCGCTGAAACTGCCCAGAAGCAGACAGCCCTTAAGGTTCACCACCTGCGCCCCGCCCCGGGTGCCAAGACCGCCAAGACCCGCGTTGGTCGTGGTGAAGGCTCGAAGGGTAAGACCGCGGGCCGCGGTACCAAGGGTACCAAGGCGCGCTACCAGATCAAGGCCGGATTTGCCGGTGGCCAGTTGCCACTGCACATGCGCCTTCCGAAGCTGCGCGGGTTCAAGAATCCGTTCCGCGTCGAATTCCAGGTTGTGAACCTGGAAAAGCTGTCCGAGCTGTTCCCCGAGGGTGGCTCCGTCACCGTGGAGAACCTGGTCGAGAAGGGCGCCGTTCGCAAGAACCAGCCCGTCAAGGTGCTGGGCACCGGCGACATCACCGTCAAGGTTGACGTCACCGTCCACGCTTTCTCCACCAGCGCGGCTGAGAAGATCGCAGCAGCGGGCGGAAGCACTACGGAACTCTAGAGTTCACGAGTAGCTCTGCCGACCGACTAGACTCTTGGTGAGCGGGATGTGTTCCCGCCCACCAAGAGTTTTCGCTATCTAAGGCCAAAACTCCAACCACTCCGACTCAATAGACTTCAGGAGGACGCTTGCTTACCGCATTTGGCCGCGCCTTTCGCACGCCTGATCTGCGACGCAAGTTGTTGTTCACGCTGGGAATCATCGCAATCTTCCGGTTGGGTGCCTTCGTCCCCTCGCCGGGTGTGAACTACCACAACGTCCAGACCTGTCTGAACAGCGCCGACACTAACCAGGGAATCTACCAGTTGGTGAACCTGTTCAGCGGTGGCGCCCTGCTACAGGTCTCCATCTTCGCCTTGGGCATCATGCCCTACATCACGGCGAGCATCATCGTGCAGCTGCTGCGGGTGGTCATTCCCCGCTTCCAGGAGCTCCACCTCGAAGGTGCGCAGGGCCAGAGCCAGCTGACGCAGTACACCCGCTACCTGACCATCGCCTTGGGCCTGTTGAACGCCACGACGCTGGTGACGTTGGCCCGTTCCGGACAGCTGCTGGGCAACTGCGGGGCGGCCGGAACGGCGGGCGCCATCATCCCCAATGACAGCCTGATCACCACGATACTGCTGATCATCACCCTGACGGCCGGTACCGGCCTGATCATGTGGATGGGCGAGCTCATCACCGAGAAGGGTGTGGGCAACGGCATGTCGCTGCTCATCTTCACGGCCATCGCGGCCCGGTTCCCCACCTCGCTGGGCGAGATCATCAAGACCAAGGGCTGGGGAGTGTTCCTGACGGTCCTGCTGATCGGTCTGGTCGTCGTCGCGCTGGTGGTCTTCGTTGAGCAGTCGCAGCGCAGGATTCCGGTGCAGTACGCCAAGCGGATGATCGGCCGGCGCACGATGGGCGGCACCAGCACCTACATCCCGATCAAGGTGAACATGGCCGGCGTTATCCCCGTCATTTTCGCCTCTTCGATGCTGTACCTGCCGGGGCTCATTGCGCAGTTTGCCACCCCGCACGACGGCAAGCCGGCCCCGGATTGGGTCAACTGGATCACCGCCAACATGACCAAGGGCGATCACCCGCTGTACATGGTGATCTACTTTGTCCTGATTGTCTTCTTCACCTACTTCTACGTGGCCATCACGTTCAACCCCGAAGAAGTCTCGGACAACATGAAGAAGTACGGCGGCTTCATTCCGGGCATCCGTGCCGGGAAGCCGACGGCGGATTACCTCGAGTACGTTCTTTCCCGCATCACCTTGCCCGGAGCTTTCTACCTTGGCTTCGTGGCACTGATTCCCTTGATCGCCCTGGTGCTCATCCAGGCAAACCAGAACTTCCCGTTCGGAGGTACGTCACTTCTGATCGTTGTCGGTGTTGGTCTGGAGACGGTCAAGCAAATTGATGCGCAACTCCAACAACGCCATTACGAAGGGTTACTGCGATGACGAGAATGCTGATTATCGGTCCTCCCGGATCCGGCAAGGGGACCCAGGCCGAACGGATTTCGGAGCGCCTTGGCGTTGTGGCAATCTCGACGGGCGATATTTTCAGGGAAAACGTCAGGGGCGAAACCCCGTTGGGGCTTGAAGCCAAGAAGTACATGGACAACGGCGACTTCGTGCCGGACTCCGTGACCAACAAGATGGTCCGTGACCGCCTGAAGCAGGAGGATGCCGCCAATGGTTTCCTGCTGGACGGCTACCCGCGCACCACGGCCCAGGTGGACGAGCTGGCGGACATCCTGGCCTCCGAGGACCAGAGCCTGGACGTTGTGCTGCAGCTGACGGCCGACGACGACGAGCTGCTCAAGCGCCTGCTGGGCCGGGCCAAGGCTGACGGGCGCAGCGACGACAACCAAGCCGTCATCCGGCACCGGCTGGACCTCTACCACGAGCAGACCGAAGCCGTTGTGGCCCGTTACGCCCAGCGCGGCATCCTCGCCAAGGTCGATGGGATCGGTGGCATCGATGAGGTTACCGACCGCGTCATGAAAGCCATCGAAGTGGCCAAGGCTGCCTCCTAGCCCCGGCTCCATGCACTCTGCAAGGCTCCTCCCGTCGCCGGGAGGAGCCTTGCGTTGTTTTGCCTTGGGTTTTATTTAGCCTGGGTTTATTCAGCCGCGGGTCATTCAGCCCTGCGGCACCCCGCTACCGGAAAGGACCTCCGCAATGGCATTCGGCCAGGCACGGATCGAATACAAATCCAATGATCAGATGCGCATGATGCATCGGGCCGGGCTGGTGCTTAGCCGGGCCCTGGACGCGGTGCTGGCTGCCGCCTCCGCCGGGGTCACCACCAAGGAGCTCGACGACGTTTTCGCGGCAGTGCTGCGGGAGGCCGGGGCCAGCTCCAACTTCCTGGGCTACCACGGCTTCCCGGCGACGATCTGCACCTCAGTTAATGAGGAGGTGGTCCACGGTATTCCCTCCGGGCGCGTGCTCCACGACGGGGATATCCTTTCCGTCGACGGCGGGGCCATCGTCGAGGGCTGGCATTCGGATTCGGCCCGCACCACCATCATCGGCGGCCCCGCTGCCGCGGACCCGGCCGACCAGCGGCTCTCGGACGTCACCGAGGAGGCCATGTGGCGCGGCATCGCCGCCGTCGCACAGGGCAAGGTCGTCGGCGACATCGGCAATGCGATCGATGACTATGTCGGCTCGGTGCCCGGCGAGCCGCTGGGCATCCTGGAGGACTACGTAGGGCACGGGATCGGCTCCCAGATGCACATGGCCCCGGATGTTCTCAACTACCGCTCCAGCCACCGCGGACCGAAGATCCGCCCCGGGCTGTGCCTGGCGATCGAGCCGATGCTGGTCCGCGGCAGGCTGGACACCAAGGTCTTGCCCGATGACTGGACGGTGGTCACTGCGGACGCCGCCCGGGCCGCCCACTGGGAACACTCGGTGGCCGTGCATGAGGGCGGCATCTGGGTACTCAGCGCCGACGACGGCGGAGCCTCGCGGCTGGCCCCGCTCGGTGTGGTCCCGGTCCGCCTGCCGTAAGACAGCGAACACCCCCGTTGGTCGGGCCTGGCGACACCCCGCTTCACTTCCATCCGGCCGCCCCCAAGTACCCCGCGCTATGTGCAGGAAAACCCCGTTTTTTGTGCACATAGCGCGGGACAGTCTGGGAGGGTGCACCCAGGTTAGGACTTCAGCTTGGGCTTGACGTCCTTGGTGTAGATGCCCTCCAGGGTGGCCTTCAGCGCCGTCATGGTGGTCTTCACATCCGCCTTTTCGTTCATGAACTTGGCGGCGGACTTGGCCATTTCCTGGTCGGCGCCGGGGAGGAACACCCGGGCGTAGTCCTGGCTCTTGGTGACCTTGAGCTGGTCCAGGGCCACCTGGATCTCCGGCGTCTTGGCCAGCACCGAGGACATATCCGCGGTGGTGCGCACCGGCATGTAGCCGGTGGCCTCAGAGAACTTTGCGGTGCTTGAGGCATTGGTCATGAATGAGATGAACTTGGCAGCCGCCAGCTGGCGCTCGGGTGAGGTCTTCTTCGCGATCACCAGTCCGGCGCCTCCCGTGGGGCAGACCGGGGAGGAGGAGACCGGGCCGCCGGGCAGGAAGCCGACGCCGATGCTCATGTTCTTGGCCTTCGCGGCCTTGATGGTGCCGACCAGGTCCCCGGTCGAGCTGACGGTGGCACTGACCGCTCCGGCCGTCATATCGGAAACGGCGTCCTTGGAAGAAACTCCGGCCCAGGCGTCCTTGACGATGGTGTCCTGAACCCATTGCAACGCCTTGACCGAGGCATCCGAGTCCGCCGTAATGTCCCATTCCTTGGACCAGCCGCCGCCATAGCCCCAGAGCACGTTCTGCAGGGTCCACCCGGCGTATCCGGCCAGCGCGGGGTACTGGTAGGCACGTGTATACCCGGGGGCGGAGGCATTGGCCGTCATGATCTTCGGCGCCCATTCGGCAAACTCGGCCCATGTCTTCGGCGCCCGGTCCGGAACCCCGGCTGCCTTGAAGTGATCCTTGTTGTAGTAGAACAGCGGCGTGGAGCGCGCGTACGGAACGGCCCAGTGCTGGCCGCTGTACTTGTAGTCGTCGTAGAGGGTTGAGTTGTAGTCGCCGGTCTTGTCCGAGACGGCCTTGAGGATGTCATCGACCGGGACGATGGTGGAGGAGAGCGTGTACCTGAACCACCACACATCCGAGGCCACGACGACGTCGGGCACGCTGTTGCCGGCCTGCGCTGTCTGGAACTTTTGCGCGACTTCCTCGTAGTTGGCGCCTCCGGTGATCAGATCCACCTTGATGTCCGGGTTTTCCTGCTGGAACGCGTCGATCAGCGCCTGTTCAATGGGCTGTGAGGTGCCCGGGTGGCTGGACATGAAGGAGATCTTGGCGGCGGGCTTGACCTTGGACCAGTCGGTGGCCGCGGCGGAGTTGGCGTTGGATCCGCCACCCGTGTTCGGGCCGCCACAGGCGGCGAGGGCGGTGGCCCCAAGACCCAGTCCTGTGAGGGTCATGAAATGCCGGCGATCGAATTGTGTGGACATGCGGTGCTGCCTTTCGTTTGATACCCCTGTTGGTGCGGTGCGGTGCGGTATTGCTGGGGCTGCGGTGCAAACTAGCCGGTGACGGAGCCCTGGGTCAGGCCGGCGACGATGTAACGCTGCAGGGCGGCGAAGATGACCAGGATCGGGATGATCACGATCACCGCGCCGGCCATCAGGATGCCCCACGCCTGGCTGCCGCTGTCACTGTTCGCCAGCAGGGTGAGTCCCACGGGCAGTGTCATCATTTCCGGCCTGTCGACGACGATCAGCGGCCAGATGTAGTCATTCCATTCGGTGACAATCGTTACCAGCGCCACCGTGGCGATGGTGGGAACCGAAATCGGTACCACGATCTTCCACAGCCGGGTCCAGTGGTTGGCGCCGTCGATCTCCGCCGATTCCAGGATCGAGATCGGCAGGGTCATGAAATGCTGGCGCAACAGAAAGGTTCCGAAGGCTGTGCCC
>JBBRKU010000084.1:0-7405 GCA_038231735.1 Actinomycetales bacterium
CCAGGTTCTTTTAGAGGACTGAGCGCTTTTCAGGGGACTGAGCACTTTCCAGGGGCCTGTGCGGCTACCGCTGCCGCCGGACGGAGGACACTACGGTGAATTTCGCGTTGCGACCGTGGACCACCGTCGGCCCGATCCGGCGCTCCAGCTGGCTGCGGTAGTCCAAATGGTTGTTGTACACCGTCCACAGTTCGCCAGCAGGGGCCAGCACCCGAGCGGCGGCATCGAAAAGTTTGATGGCCGCCCCGGCATAGACCGTGGCGCCGACGTGGAACGGCGGATTGAGCAGTATCAGTTCCGCGCTGGCGGCCGGGAAGGCCGCCATCGCGTCGTCCCGGACGGCGCTGATGCGGTCCGCCATGCCGTTCGCCGCGGCCGTCGCTGCGGCAGAGGCGACGGCGGCGGCAGACTGGTCGGTGGCCGTCACCTGAAGCTGCGGGCGCGCTGCGGCCAGGGCCGCGGCGATCACGCCCGATCCGCACCCCAGATCCACGGCGGTGCGGGCATCGGGCTTCATCCGGGCCAGGAAATCCAGGAGATAACGGGTCCCGATATCCAGCCTCGTGCCGGCAAAGGTGGCGCCGTAGGCGCAGAGCCAAAGCCCCAGCTCGGCGTTGAACTCCCTGACCGGGAAGCGCGGCACGCCGCTGGGCCGGATGGGGCCTGTGGCCGTCAGGACGCGGGATTTCTGCCGCGCCAGCCCGGCACGGACGTTGCCGAAGGACTCCGAGAGCACGCCGTTCATCGACGTCGTCATGTGTTTGAGCCTGCCCCCGGCGAAAACGCTCACATCGGGGTGCGCGTGGCGGGCTATCTGGTCAGCTACCTCGGCAAGCTCGTCGAGGCCGCGCGGCAGCTGCCAAAGAACCACTTTCGCGCCGGAGAACATGTCCTCGCCCAGCGGCAGCTGGCGAAAGACCGCCGGCTGTCCCAGTAGTACCGCATTGTTGCGCAGCGCCAGCTCCGCGGACATGGCGTCCTGGTGCACCCTGATGTCCCGGGCACCGTGCAACGAAGCGGCAGCCAGCGTCAGCGCTCCGTAACGGTCCCCCACAACGGCCAGGGCGCCGTCGTCGAGCCCCTCAAGGGCGGCCGCCGCTTCGGCAAGGATCAGCCTGTCGCTGGCGTCGGAGGCGAACAGGTTCGGCGCCTCCACATCCGGGAAACGGCGCAACGAACCGAAATCGAACCCGTCCTGGTGCGCATTCTCCGTCATCTGTTCCTTCCGCGGGAATCCCGTTGCTTTGCGGTCCCGGCGCATTCAAGCTTAGTGCCGCGCGCTGGATGCCTTCCCCATCGCTAGGCATGGGTGATGTCAATCGCGTCGCTCACAACGGTCAGCCGGCTGCCAGTGCGGGACATGGACAGCCGTTGCCTCCGGGACCCCGTTCCGTGCCACAGGATCCGCGCCAGCACGTCCTCCACCGGCGCCTGTTCCCCGCACTGGGCCAGCACGGGGCGGGCATACTCCAGCAGAGTCTCCACGGCAACGGCGGAAGCGCAGGGTTTGTTGAGCAGCGGATGCACCAGCTCCCCCTCCACCCCGTACTTGCTGGCCTGCCAGGAAGCCAGCCGCAGCTGGATGGCTTTGACCGGAAGCGGCGGTTCGCCCGCCCGCCATTCCTGCGCCGCGGTCTCCACCAGCGCCCGGATCACCGCGGCCAGGGCCGCGGCGTGCTCCGCCCGCATGCAAACATCCGCAATCCGGATTTCCACGGTGGGTTGGTGCGGGGAGAGGCGGGCGTCAAAATAGACCATCCCTTCGTCAAGCAGCACACCGGAGTCCAGCATGGCGGAGATCAGCCGCCGGTAGGCGGCCGCGGAGCCGAAGACTTCGCTGGGACCGGCCGATGGCCACCGGCCCCAGACCTGGTAGCGGTAGCTGCCGTAGCTGGTGTCGGTGCCGTGCCAAAACGGAGAGTTGCAGCTCAGGCCCAGGATGACCGGAAGCCAAACACGGATCCTGTCCAGCACCGCGACGCCTTCCTCGTCGGAATCGACGGACACGTGGACGTGGAAGCCGCAGGTCAGCTGTTCTTTCAGGAGGAACCCGAACCGTGCCATCATGGCCAAGTAGCGGGGCGTGGGTACCAAATGGGCGGAGACCGGCTCGATCGAGGTCGCCATCGCCACGGCCCGGGCACCAACCAGCTGAGCCGCGGCGTCCGCCCGGGAACGGCCGCGCCGAATGGCCTCGAGCAGTCCGGTCAGGGTGGTGCACGGCGGGCTGATGACTTCGATCTGCTCCTGCTGGACTTCCAGGGTCAGGCCATCGCCCTGGCCTCGGTCGTTCCCGGCGCGGTCGTCGCGGTCGTCGCGGTCGTTCCCGGCGCGGTTGTCGCCGTCGTGCCCGTCGTCGTTGGCCGCAGTGGCCGCGCCCTGCGGACCCTGCCGGGCCATGACGGGCTGCGCCGCGGCGACCAGCCGGCCCGAGTGGATGTCCACCAGCAGGAGTTCTTCCTCCACCCCGAAAGTGCGCATGGGATGTGGTCACCCCCTGCGCCAGTCGTGGTTGCTGATATGCGAACCGCCCTGCGGGCCCATCTGGAGCATGCCGCCGTCGACGGCCCAGGACGCGCCGTTGACGTAGCTCGCGGCCGGGGAGGCCAGGAAGGCGATCACACTGGCTATTTCGCGGGCATCACCCGGCCGGCCCAGCGGAATCCCCGGACGGTCCGTCGCGTACGGGTCCACATCGGCCTGACCTGTCATGGGAGTGGCAATTTCGCCCGGGGCCACGGAATTCGCTGTGATGCCGTACTCCCCCAGTTCCAGGGCGATGGTCTTAATCAGGCCACCAAGGCCGTGCTTTGACGCATCGTAGGCCGAGGCTCCGACGCGAGGCTGGGTTTCGTGGACGCTGGTGACGGCGATGATGCGTCCGCCGCGGCCAGCCGCAACCATCCGCCGTGCCGCGCGCTGCAGGCAGATGAAGGCTCCATTGAGATTGGTATCAAGGGTGGTGCACCAGGCGGCGAAATCCAGGTCCAGGAACTTCTTCCCGTCCCCGGTCCCGGAATTATTGACGAACACGTCGACGCCGCCCAGCTCCTCCGCCAGCGCATCAATCACGTCGCCGCAGTCCGGCAGCTCGGTGGTATCCAGCTGCCTGACCGCGGCCGTGCGCCCGTGCGCCCGCACTTCCCGGGCCGTCGCTTCGGCGCCGTCCCGGTCCGAGTGCCAGGTGATGCCGACGTCGAGCCCCGCCGCGGCCAGCGCAACCGCGGTGGCGCGTCCGATCCCGGAGTCCGAGCCGGTCACAATTGCGGTGCTGGGTCTGAAATCCATGGACCTGCCCTTCGACGTGGGTCAGCAAGCAGGTTTCCCGGCCTCCGGCGGTTGGGCGGGACTCCAGGCACGCCAGCTATCGCAATCACGATGCTAAAAGAATACGCTCAGCGGCCCATCCGTCCGAGGGAATCAGGTTCAAACAGGGCTGCCGGTGGCCGGGGCCCACCGGCAGCGCCGGCCGGCCGGCAACGAGGTTTGGGAAGCCGTTGGCCGTGATCCGCATTCCCAGAATATTCCCAGTCTTTTCATTGCGACACCGCAATTGTTGCGTCTAGACTCAAAAGCATGCTTAGCAATCTGCCCGGGATGTTTCCGCCTCACGTTCTGCGTGAGTACGCGATGCTGGCGGACGGCGCCCGCGCCGCGCTCATCGGTCCGCGCGGGGATGTGGCGTGGATGTGCGTACCACAGTGGCACGATGACGCCGTGTTCTCGGCCCTGGTGGGCGGTCCGGGAAGCTTCGCCGTCACCCCCCAGGATGCCCACAATGTGTGGGGCGGTAAGTATGAGGACGGCACCATGATCTGGATGAGCCGTTGGATCACCAGTACCGGGATCATTGAATGCCGCGAGGCGCTTGCCTATCCGGGGGATCCCGTCCGGGCGGTGCTGCTGCGCCGCATCCGGGCCTTGGTCGGTCCCGCTTCCGTGCGGGTGACGCTAGATGCCCGGGCAAATTTTGGCCGGCACAAAATGGCGAGCCTGGGGTGCAAGGACGGTATCTGGACCGCTAAGTCCGGGGACCTGCGGTTGCGGCTCAGTGGCGCCGCGGATGCCAGCGCCACCGCTCACGGGCTCGAGCTGCATGTGGAGCTGCCCGAGGGTGGCCAGCATGATCTGGTCCTTGAGATTTCCGGCCAGAGGCTTCCCAGTCAGCCAGTCGAAGCGGATCCGACGTGGCGCGCCACCGAGCACGCCTGGCATAAGGCGGTGCCGCGGTTTGACAACACGATCGCTGCCGACGACGCACGCCAGTCCTACGCCGTTCTGCGGGGCATGACGGGAATCAGCGGGGCCATGGTGGCCGCTTCGACGATGGGGCTGCCGGAACGGGCCCAGCAGCGGCGCAACTACGACTACCGCTACGCCTGGATCAGGGACCAGTGCTTTGTGGGGCAGGCGGTGGCGGCGTGCAAGGAATTCCCGCTGCTGGATGACGCCGTCGGCTTTGTGGCCGGACGCCTGCTAACAGACGGCCCGGAAATGAAGCCTGCCTAGACCGTCGAAGGCGGCCGGGTGCCCGATGAATGGGATGTCGGACTGCCCGGCTACCCGGGTGGCTCCGGAAAAGCCGGCAATTGGGTCAACGGCCAATTCCAGCTGGATGCGTTCGGTGAGGCCCTTCTGCTGTTCGCCGCCGCAGCGGATAACGACCGGCTCAGCCTGGAGCACTGGAAGGCGGCCGAGATCTGTGCCGACGCCATTTTGCAGCGCTGGCAGGAGCCCGACGCCGGGATCTGGGAACTCAATAACGCCAGATGGGCTCATTCGCGCCTCATCTGCGCCGCGGGTTTGCGGGCCCTCGGGCGTAACGCACCGCCCGAGCAGGGGTCGAAGTGGACGTCCCAGGCCGATGCCCTGATCGCCGATGCCAGTAAGGACTGTCTGCATCCGAGCGGGCGTTGGCAGCGGGCCCCCGACGACGACCGGGTCGACGCCGCGCTTTTGCTTCCCGTGATCCGTGGCGCGCTGCCTCCGGAGGATCCCCGATCGGTGGCCACCCTGAAGGCGGTGCACGATGAGCTGGGCCGGGACGGTTTTCTCTACCGCTTCAGGCAGGACGGCCGCCCGCTGGCGGAGGCTGAGGGCGCCTTCCTGCTCTGCGGGTTCGACATGGCTATGGCCCTGCACCAGAGCGGGCAACCCACCGCGGCGGCACGATGGTTCGAAAGAAACCGGGCCGCCTGCGGCTCGCCGGGACTGTTCACCGAGGAATACGACATTGAACAGCGCCAGCTGCGGGGGAACTTTCCGCAGGCTTTTGTACACGCCGCCATGTTGGAAACATCGCGCCGGCTTGCGGATCCACCGCCACCCTGGCGTGGTCTCTAGCCCCCAATAAACCGCAGCTAAACCGCAGCTAAACCGCAGCACGGACCCGCCCAGCGAAGCGGGCCAGGAGGAGATGTTTGATGAACGGATTCAAGAACCAGGTAGTTGTCGTTACCGGCGCGAGCGGCGGCATCGGACGGGCGACGGCGGTCGCCTGCGGGCGGCAGGGCGCCTCCGTGGCTCTGCTGGCCCGGGGTCCGGCAGGGTTGGCCGGCGCGGTCAAGGAAGTGGAAGCGGCCGGCGGCCGAGCGCTTGCCGTTCCGGTTGATACCTCGGACCATGCGGCCCTGGACGCTGCGGCAACCCGGGTGGAGAAGGAACTGGGACCGATCGGCATCTGGGTCAACGTGGCGTTTACATCCGTCTTTGCTCCGTTTACCGAGATCCAGCCGGAGGAGTACAAGCGGGTCACGGAGGTCAGCTATCTGGGGTACGTCTACGGCACAATGATCGCGCTGGAACGGATGAGGAAGCGCAACCGCGGCACCATCGTCCAGGTCGGCTCAGCCCTGGCCTACCGGGGCATCCCCCTGCAGTCCGCATACTGCGGCGCCAAGCACGCCATCCAGGGCTTCAACGAGTCGCTTCGCTGCGAATTGCTGCACGATCGCAGCCCCATCAAAACGACCATGGTGCAGATGCCCGCGGTCAACACGCCCCAGTTCAGCTGGGTGCTGTCCCGGCTGCCCAACAAGGCCCAACCGGTACCCCCGATCTACCAGCCCGAGGTCGCCGCCCGCGGTGTGCTCTACGCCGCCGCGCATCCGCAGCGCAGGGAGTACTGGGTGGGAGGCAGCACCATGGCCACGCTGCTGGCCAACGCCGTGGCCCCCGGACTGCTGGACAGGTATCTGGCCCGCACCGGATTCAAGTCCCAGCAAAGGCCTGAGCGCAGCGACCCGGACCAGCCGGTCAACCTCTGGGAACCGGCCGACGAAAGCCGCGACTTCGGTACCCACGGCGCCTTCGATGGCCGCTCCACCGGCCGAAGCACCCAGCTGTGGGCATCCCAGCACCCTGGCGCGGTCTTTGCACTGGCCGGTGCCGCGGCCGCGGGGCTGCTGGCAGGCTGCGCCTCACTGCTGGGAAGGATGGTGCGGCAGTGAGGTGGCTTGAGCCCGTCCGCGCCGGCTACGGACTATCCGAGCTGGTTTTTCCGGGGATGGTTTCACGGCTGGTGCTTGGAACCCGGCCCGAACCGCCGGTTGCCATTGTGGTGCGGATTCTGGGGGCCAGGCACCTTTTGCAGGCCCTGGTCATTGGTGCCGCGCCTGCGTCCCCCGCCCTGCACACCGGCGGTGCCCTGGTGGACTCTTTGCACTCCGCCAGCATGGTCCTGTTGGCTGCCGCGGACGCCCGGCGCCGGAAGTCGGCAACGATTGACGCCATCCTCGCCGGCCTGTTCGCGGCAGCGGAGTTCCGCGCGGCCAGTCGCTGGTCCGGAAACCCGTTCAGCGGATGACCACTCAGCTCCGGATGTCCAGCGCGAACCTGCCGTCGTCGGTAGGGCTTTCCCCCGCGGCCTCCGCGAAGGCATCCATAGCCACCGACAACGATGTCCGCGCCGTCTCGGACAGCCGTTCCAGCACCAGCGCGATTGCCTCGCGGCGGTGTCCCATCACCTGCTCCACCAGCTTCCGGCCCTTCTCTGTGAGCACGAGCTTGGAGAACCTCCGGTCGTGCTCGTCCTCACCGCGTTCCATCAGGCCGGCGTGCACCAGGCGGTCGCAGGTTCGAGTGGCGTTGGAGGGATGTACGTCCAAGTCCGCAGCCACCGCCCCGAGGTTCTGCGGACCATGTGTGGCGATCAGGACCAGTACCCGCAGCTGCGGGGATGTCACGATGTCCTCCACTTCCGCGACGGACTGGGCCGCCACCGCCAGCAGCACGCGCGCCGCCCGCATGACCGAGTCCACCTGCCGTTCGTCCATTCCGGACGTCCGGGATCCATTCGCTTCTTCTGCTTTGCCTGAACCACTCACACCATCTGAACCACTCACACCACCGAGTATCCATCCATCGGTTGCGCAAATGCAATGTTTGCGGTTCATTAAGCAACTCG
>JBBRKU010000085.1:0-7362 GCA_038231735.1 Actinomycetales bacterium
GGTTTCCAGCATCTCGGTGGAGCCTTCCAGCGTCGCGAAGGCCGGAGGCTTGCGGTGGATCGGCCAGCGCTCGGTGATGTTCAGTTCCGACTCTTCGACGTCCAGCGGCTCGCCCAGGACGTTGAAGATGTGGCCCTTGACGACGTCGCCGACGGGAACGGAGATGGGACCCCCGGTATCCACCACGGTGGTGCCGCGGACCAGGCCGTCGGTTGCCTGCAGGGCGATCGCCCGGACGAGGTTGTCACCCAGGTGCAGGGCGGTCTCGAAGGTAATCGTCCGGGTCTCACCGGCGAGGGTGATCTCAGTGGTGAGGGCATTGTAAATACCCGGAATAGCGTCAGCGGGGAACTCGACGTCGACAACGGGGCCAATAACGCGGGCAATACGCCCGTTGGCACCGGCCTTGGCGGCGGCTACCTGCTCGGTGGTGGTGGCAGTCATCTCTCTCGCTTCAATCAGTAGATGGCGTGGGGTTAAGTCTAGCTGCTTCGGAACTCGTGCTTGTCCGAGTTCAGAGTGAGGTCAGGACGCGCTCAGGGCGTCGGCACCGGCAACGATCTCGGACAGTTCCTGGGTGATTTCGGCCTGGCGCGCCGTATTGCGCAGCCGGGTGTACTTCTTGATCAGGTCCGTGGCGTTGTCGCCGGCGGACTTCATGGCCCGCTGGCGGGCCGCCAGTTCGCTGGCGGCGGCCTGCAGCAGGGCGGCGAAGATACGGGATTCGATGTAGCGCGGCAGCAGGGCGTTGAGCACCTGTTCCGTTTCCGGCTCGAATTCGTACAGCGGCAGCAGATCCTCGGCGGAGGCGGCCTGCTCTTCGACAACCTCAAGCGGCAGCAGGCGGACCACGGTCGGCACCTGGACCACCATCGACTGGAAACGGGTGGACACGACGTGGATCTCGTCCACGCCGCCCTTTTCGTAATCCGTCGCGAACTCTTCAAGGACGACGGCGCCGATCTCCTGCGCGGTGCGGAATTCAGGGGCGTCGGTGCCCCCGGTCCAGACCCGCGCATAGCTGCGGCCTCGGAAATCGAAGTAGGCCTGCGCCTTGCGGCCGACCAGGAAGTACTTGACGTCCTTGCCCTCTTCGTGCAGCAGTTCGGTCAGTGCCTCGGCCTGCTTCAGGACGCTGGCGGAGTAGGACCCCGCCAGGCCGCGGTCCGAGGTAACGACGACGACGGCGGCGCGCCGGATCTGCCCCGGCTCGGTCGTGAGCGGGTGGTCGATCTCCGTCTGCGACGCCACGGCAGAAACCGCACGGGTAATGGCATTGGCGTACGGCAGCGATGCTGCCACGCGCGCCCGCGCCTTACCGATGCGCGAGGTAGCGATCAGTTCCATCGCCTTGAAAATCTTGCGCATCGATGTGGTCGAGGCAATCTTCTGGCGGTAGACCCGGATCTGGGCTCCCATACTATTCCTTTCCTAGGATCCCGGTAGTTGAGCCTGTCGAAACCGCATGCGGACTTCGACAGACTCAACCAACGAAACTAGCGCTTCTGCTTGACGATCTTTTCCTGGTCGACCTCGGAGTCGGCCAGCGCGTCGTGCTCTTCCCGGCCGGCCGCGACCATACGGTCATCGCCCTCGCCGAAGAAGCCCTTCTTGAATTCCACTATCGAGGTCTTCAGTGCCTCGACGGTGTCATCGCTGAGCACGTTGGTCTGTGCCAGCGTGGTCAGCACCGTGGAGCTGTGGCGCAGGTGCTCCAGGAATTCGGCTTCGAAGCGGCTGACATCCTCCACCGGAACGTTGTCCAGGTAGCCGTTGGTGCCGGCCCAGATGGAAACCACCTGGTCCTCGATCGGGAACGGCGAGTACTGGCCCTGCTTGAGCAGTTCCATCAGGCGTGCGCCGCGGGTCAGCTGCTGGCGGGATGCCGCGTCCAGGTCGGAGGCAAACATCGCGAAGGCCTGCATGTCGCGGTACTGGGCAAGGTCCAGCTTCAAGGTACCGGAGACCTTCTTCATGGACTTCACCTGTGCGGCGCCACCCACGCGGGAGACGGAGACACCCACGTCGACGGCGGGACGCTGGTTGGCGTTGAAGAGGTCCGACTGCAGGAAGATCTGGCCATCGGTGATGGAGATGACGTTGGTCGGGATGTAGGCGGACACATCGTTCGCCTTGGTCTCGATCAGCGGCAGGCCCGTCATGGAACCGGCACCGAGCTCGTCGGAGAGCTTGGCACAACGCTCCAGCAGGCGGGAGTGCAGGTAGAAGACGTCGCCCGGGTAGGCCTCACGGCCCGGCGGACGGCGCAGCAGCAGGGACACCGCGCGGTAGGCCTCGGCCTGCTTGGAGAGGTCATCGAAGACGATGAGGACGTGCTTGCCGCCGTACATCCAGTGCTGGCCAATGGCCGAGCCCGCATACGGGGCCAGGTACTTGAAGCCGGCCGGGTCGGAGGCCGGGGAGGCGACGATCGTGGTGTACTCCAGCGCGTCGTTGTCCTCAAGGGTCTGACGGATGGCCGCAATCGTGGAGGCCTTCTGGCCGATCGCGACGTAGATGCAGCGGACCTGCTTCTTCACATCACCCGAAGCCCAGTTGGCCTTCTGGTTGATGATCGTGTCAATGGCAATGGCCGACTTACCCGTCTGGCGGTCACCAATGATCAGCTGGCGCTGGCCGCGGCCGATCGGGATCATGGCGTCAATGGCCTTCAGCCCGGTCTGCATCGGCTCGTGCACCGACTTGCGCGCGGTCACGCCGGGGGCCTGCAGTTCCAGGACCCGTCGCGCCTCGGACTTGATTTCGCCCAGGTCGTCGATGGGTACGCCCAACGGGTCAACCACGCGGCCCAGGAAAGCATCCCCGACGGGCACGGACAGAACCTCACCGGTGCGGTGGACCTCCTGGCCCTCTTCGATCCCGGTGAAGTCACCGAGGACAATGACGCCGATCTCACGTACGTCCAGGTTCTGGGCCAGGCCCAGCGTGCCGTCCTCGAAGCGAAGCAGCTCGTTGGCCATGACGGAGGGAAGACCCTCCACACGGGCGATGCCATCGCCGGCCGAGGTTACTCGGCCAACTTCAACGCGCTCGGCGTTGCCAGGCTCGTAGGACGCCGCGAACTCGTTCAACGCAATACGGACGTCGTCGGCGTTGATGGTCAATTCGGCCATCTGCAGTCCCTGCTCTCCTATTTCGTGATCATCGTGGTTCCGATGACCTGGTTTTTGACCGGTTCGGCTCTGCTGAGCGACGGTCTGGTTCAGTCTTGTTGCTTAGTCTCTATCCGGGCTTATCCGCTAGCTTGCCAGCTGGCGGCGAAGCTCGCCCAGGCGGGTGATTACCGAAGCATCCACTACTTCATCCCCTACCCGGACCCGGACTCCACCAATCAGCGCCGGGTCGACGCTCATGTTGACCTTCAGCTCGCGACCGTACAGCGAGTTCAGCCCGGCCTGCAGGCGTTCCAACTGCTGCTGCTCCAGCGGGCGGCTCACGGTCACCGTGGCGATCCAGCGCTGCTGGCGTTGCGCGGCCAAAATGGCGAAGCGCTCCACGAGCTTGGTCGGCTTGACACCGCGGGGGTTGAGGACGGCCTGGCTGATCAGCAGCTTGGCTTCCTCGCTGGCGGACGGCACCAGCTTCAGCGCCAAAGCGGTTTTAGCCGCCCCGGCCGCCTGCGGTTCCGCCAACGCGCCCTGCACGTCATGGCTCGCTTCAACGGTGCGGTTGAAGTCGAACAGATCGTTCTCTAACTGCTCCAGACCGGTGATGCCGGAAGCGGCGGCAGCCGACGGGTTTTCAGCGACCGCAATGGCCACCGTGGCGGCCAGCGTCTCGAGTGCATCGCCAAGGTCACGTGCCGCACTCCAGCGTGAAGCCGCGAGCTGGCTGACAATGGTTTCCGCCTCGGCGGAGACCTTGCCCTGGACCAACGCCGACACCAGTGCCGACTTCTCAGCGGCACTGCGGGAAGGATCGGTCAGCGCACGGCGCAAACCGGCCGAGCTGTCCACCGTCCCGAGGATGCCGAAGAGTTCCTGGGCCAGCTGCAGCGATGCGCCCGAAAGCCGTGCCTGAAGGTCCGCCAATGCTGTGCTCAGCGATTCGCCCGATACGCCTGCCATTACTGGGCCGCACCCACGCTCTGGTTATCCAGACCCTGGTTTTCCAGATCTGCCAGAAAGCGGTCAACAACACGGGCGGAACGCTCGTCGTCGTTCAGGGCTTCTCCAACGATCCGGCCAGCCAGCGTGGTCGCCAGGGTGCCGACCTCGGCACGCAGCGAAACGACGGCGGCCTGGCGCTCGGCGGCAATGGCCGTGTGCGCCTGCTCGGTGATCCGGGCGGACTCCGAGGCGGCCTTTTCCTTCAAGTCCGCCAGGATCTGGGCACCTTCCGCACGGGCTTCCTCACGGATGCGGTTGGCCTCGGCACGGGCGTCGGTCAGCTGCTTCTTGTACTCTTCGAGGGCAGCGGACGCTTCAGCCTGGGCCTTCTCAGCTTTGGCAATGCCGCCTTCGATGGCTTCGGTGCGCTCCGCGTACGTCTTCTCGAACATCGGGACAACGTACTTGACCACGATGTACATGAGGATCGCAAAACCTACGCCTACAACCAGTACTTCCCACCAGTTGGGCGCCAGCGGGCTGGATGCGTCCCCTTCAGCGGCGGCGAAAATCATGAGATTCTTCATATTTCACCCGTCCTATCTACTCGTATCGGTTAGCGTGGTCTCTTTACTTGAGAACGAACGCAAAGACCAGGCCGAGGATGGCAAGCGCTTCGGTCAGCGCCAGGCCAAGGAAGGCGATGGGCTGCAGTACGCGCTGAGCTTCCGGCTGGCGGGCCACACCGTTGATGTATGCAGCAAAGACCAGACCCACACCAATGGCTCCACCAATCGCGGAGAGGCCGTAGCCGATGAGGTTGATTGAGCCGTTGATTGTGCCGTTCATGAAAGTTCCTTTCAAGATGCCCGAAGGCAGGTTGTTTGGTTCGTACTATCCCCCAGGGGGAATGCTAGTTATTTAGTGGCTGTCCGCATGGACAGCGCCCTCAATGTAAATGGCGGTCAGCAGGACGAAGACGTAGGCCTGCAGCACCATGATCAGCGCCTCGAGCATGTACATGGCCACGGAACCGGCGAGCACCAGGATGGACGTTCCCTTGATGAGAATGCTTTCCTGCGCCAGCAGGAATTCAATGCCGGAACCGGCGATCAGCACAATCAGGTGTCCGGCCAGCATGGTCGCAAAGAGACGCAGGCTGTGCGTCATCGGGCGGACCACAAAGTTGGAGATGATTTCTATCGGCACCACCAGCGGCAGGATGTACCACGGCACACCGGAGGGCACAACGGCCAGCTTGAAGAACTTCAGACCGTTCTTCTTGATGCCCACGCCGATCCAGGTCACATAGACCAGGGCCGCCAGAAGGTAGGCGCCGCCGACATGCGAGAAGCTGGGCAGCTGGATGATCGGGATGGCACCGTAGATGTTATTCACCAGGATGAAGAAGAACAGCGCGAACAGCAGCGGGACGTAGGTCATGAAGTCCTTGCCGCCGATCACATCCTTGGCGACGGAGTTGCGCACAAAGTTGTAGGCAACTTCACCGGCGAACTGCAGCTTTCCAGGCACCAGCTTTCCCCGCCGCGCGGCGGCGACGAAGAACCAGCTGATCAGGACCACGGAGAGGAGGACCAGCAGCATCTGCTTGGTGAACTCAAAGCCTCCGATGCTGAAGAGCGCGGGCAGGTGGCTGTCAACGCTCGGTGGGGTAAAACTTCCCCCATCTTGGGCGGGGAGTGTAAGCGCGATCAACGCGTTTCCTCTCTACAGTGTCCGTCTTTGGGCATAGTCTGGGGAACTGGGCAATTGAACGCACCGTTGCCCCCAACGATATTGAAAAATTTTGGCATCAATGCTGCTCAGAATCCGCTGCGCCATCGGCCGACTGCGGCCCTGCAACGCCATGGTTACGGGAACGGGTGAGGCGTCGGGCGAAGGATAGATAGAACCCGCCGGCCAGCCCTACTGAGATGCCTGCCAGGACAATCCAGTGGGTTCCGAGCAAAATGTCCAGTCCCCAGCCTATCAAACTCCAGACAAGGATTCCGCCAATAATGTAGCTGAAGATGGCCATTCCGGCGTTGTATCCGCCATGGCTTTCCGGGTTGGTGGTGCCCGAGTCAGCGACGGAGATCTTGTCCTGGTCGTCGTCGTGCTTTTCAGGCATGACCGGACCCGTCCTTGGGCTCAGGATCATTGAACAGCTGGAAGCGCAGGCGCGTGAACGCAAAAACCTCCGTGGCCTGCCAGAGGAGCACGGTGGCGACGGCGGTAATGAAGAACCATGTGCCGTCCAGCCAGCTGGGGGTGCCAATGAAATACAGCACCACGGCAAAGCCAACAACCTTGACAAGGTAGGTCAGCAGGAACACCCCGATGGCGCCGGACGGATTCTTCCGGCCCACGTAATGACCCACCAACAGGCTGAGGGCAAAGAACAGGACGACGACGACGGCTCCGAAGGCCGCGCTGAGCGCGGCCGCTCCCCCGACGACTAACGCCGAGACGGCGCACAGAATGACCACGACGATGCCGGCCGAAGCCGAGCAGTAACCCAGGATCCGCAACCACGGGGACGATGTTGGCCCGGAGACGTCAACGCGCTCCGGGGGCCTGCGGCCGCCGGTGGCTTTGGAGTCATTCATGGGAACCCAATCTGGAGGAGGCTTTGCAGATCAAATTCTACACGAGATAGAACTGTGGTCCTGCCGCCCCCGGAGAACCCTGTCTACGCTGCCGCCAGGCCGTCCGCCCATTTTGCCGCAGCACGGCGCTGGCGGACGAACACCAGGATTTCCGCCACCAGCCAGGCCGCTGCGGCAAGGCCCATCGCCGACCAGTACCAATCGGGCGCGACCCATGATGGCGTCCGGAGCCAGATGAGTGCACTGGCCAGGGCGATGACCTTCATCAGCAGCGCCGCAACAAGTGTGCGCCGTGACATCGCCGTGCCCGCGGGGGCGGCAAAATGGAGCACCACCAGGCTGAGCCCAAAAGTCACGATAATCGTCGCGCTGGCGGTCATGACGCTGTAGATACCGATGACGCCGGAATTGTTCAACGCGATGAAGCAGAAGACAACCGTGACGCAGACGACGGTGGCAAAGCTGCGGTGCAGCCGGCGGATCCACGGCGACGGCTGGACCGCCGGGTCCGCCGGCAGCACTCCACCCTGTTCGTCCTTGGCCTGCCCGGCCCGGTCCTGCCGGGCCAGTTCCTGTCGCAGCCGTGGCGGCGGGGAAGGCAGTATTGGCAATGGCCCGGTATGCGGAGGGGCGTCCTCCGCGGAACCGGATTTGCCCGAGGTTGTCATGGTGTCACGGACCCA
>JBBRKU010000086.1:0-7358 GCA_038231735.1 Actinomycetales bacterium
CATGAATGGCCAGATAGGCAAACAGCTCGAAAGACCGCGAGACGGGCACCTGGGCCGAGGAGTCCGGTCTCCCGAGCCGCTGTTCCCCCGGAACAAAGACCTTCACCGGATACCTCCCGTCCGCCTTCCGGCACGGGCACTGCAATCAAGGGACTCTGCGTCAATCCGGGACCGGGAAGGCCTGCGGTGCCGCGGTGGAAACGCGGTCCCTCTCCTCGAGTCGCATTATTCCACCGCGTGCCGGTGGCCACAATGCTTGCCAGGGCGGCTACTGCCGAATCAAAAGATCGCCTCGCCTTTTATGCACGTCACGGTGTGGCCGCCTATCCAGATGTCCGCGCCGTGACTGTCGACATGGACCCGCCCGTCGCGACCCAGGACTGTACCTTGGCTGACCGCGCATGGCTTGGAAGCCCGGCGTCCGATCGGTCGGGACTTGTGCCACGGTTCATCGCCCTGTTGGGACTGGTGGGAGGCCCGATGGTCGGCGCCCCGGCGACGGCGGTAATGGTCGGGGTTTACGGGAAAGCTCCCATCACCTCTGGAAGCCCTCACCATGTCGGAGACGACGCGGCGTCGTCCGGTAAATGACAACCGGAACTCAGGACGGCTGGGCGAAATTATCGTTCCAGACGTCGAAGCCCAGTTTGAGGATCAGCGCCCCGACCACTATCAGGAACACGATCCGGATGAACTTGCTGCCCTGTTTCACCGCGGTCCGCGCGCCCAGGTAGCCGCCGGCCATGTTGGCCAGTCCCAACAGCAGACCGACGCCCCACAGCAGCGAACCGTGCGGCAGGAAGAACAGCAGCGCCCCGGCATTGGTGGCCATGTTGACAATCTTGGCTTTGGCGCTGGCCTCCAGGAACGCGTATCCCATCAGCGACACCAGCGCAATTATCAGGAAGGTACCGGTGCCCGGACCGAGCAGCCCGTCGTAGAAGCCGATCGCCCCGCCGATCAGGCAGGCCACCACATAGTGCCGGTGCCCGGTGTGGAGCAGCGCCGTCAGCTCCCCCACATTCGGTTTGAGCGCCGTGAAAGCGGCCACGGCAATCAGCGCCACCACAATGATGGGCTTGAACACGGATTGCGGCAGGGTCGCGGCCAGAATGGCGCCGCCGAAGCTGCCGCCCATCGCAATCACCGACATCGGAATGGCCGTTCTCAGGTCGGGCCCGACCCGCTGGTAGTATGTCACGGCGCTGGTGGTGGTTCCGAAGATGGAACCCATCTTGTTGGTTGCCAGCGCCTGTACCGGCGTGATTCCCGGCACCATCAGCATCACCGGCAGCTGAAGCAGCCCTCCGCCGCCCACGACAGCGTCCACCCAGCCGGCCGCGAATCCTGCCACCACCACCAGGATGATCGTGGCCAGCTGGATGAGCTCAAGCCCCGAGATCAAAGCCGGACTATGATCGTGGGCGGGGTGGGAGGGGTCACCCGCGCGCCAGGTTCACGACATACCCGACGGCCTCTCCGATCGCAACATTCTCGGCCTCGCCGGTGGCGCGGTTCTTGATCTCGACGACGCCGTCCACCAGTCCGCGGCCCACCGCCAGGATGGTGGGCACCCCGATCAGCTCCGCGTCGCCGAACTTCACGCCGGGGGAAACCTTGGGCCGGTCGTCGTAAATGACCTCCAGCCCGGCGGCGGCCAGCTCGCCGGACAGCTTGTCCGCGGCCGCGAAGATCTCTTCGCCGCGTCCGACGGCGACGACGTGCACATCCGCGGGTGCGACGGCGCGCGGCCAGGCCAGCCCCTTGTCATCGTGGTATGCCTCCGCCAGGGCGGCCACGGCGCGCGTCACGCCCACTCCGTAGGAACCCATGGTGACGACGGTCAGCTTGCCGTTCGCGTCCAGCACCTTCAGGTCCAGGGCCTGCGCATACTTGCGCCCCAGCTGGAAAATGTGGCCCATCTCGATGCCGCGCGCGGCTTCCAGCGGACCGGAGCCGTCGGGGGCCTCGTCGCCTTCGCGCACCTCAACGGCCTCGATGGTCCCGTCCCAGCCGAAGTCGCGACCGGCAATCAGCCCGAAGACGTGCTTGCCGTGCTCATTGGCTCCGGTGATCCAGCTGGTGCCGGACACCACGCGCGGATCCACCAGGAACAGCAGCTTGGTGGTGCCCTCGCTGCCGAGCACGGGCTTGTCCAGGCTCAGGCCCGGGCCGATGTAGCCCTTGACCAGTCCCGGGTGCTTCTTCAGGTCGGCCTCCCCCGCCGCCTCGACGGCGACCTCCCCGCCGATCGGCAGGTGCAGCCCGATGTTCGCCTCGATCCGCTTCAGGTCCACCGCACGGTCCCCCGGAACGCCGACGACGACGATCTGCCGCTCGCCGGTGGGCAGGTCCACCGCGAGCACCACGTTCTTGAGCGTGTCCGCGGCGGTCCACTCACCGGAGGCACGGGGCGCGACCGTATTGGCGGCCGCGACGAGCGTGTCGATGGTGGGGGTGTCTGGGGTGTCCAGCACCTGGGCGGCGGGGGCGTTGCTGAAATCGATCGGATCGGGTGGCACCGTGGTGACCGCTTCAACATTGGCCGTGTAGCCTCCGGCCGAGCGGACATAGGTATCCTCACCGACGGGTGTGGGGTTCAGGAATTCCTCGCTCTTGGAGCCGCCCATCGCACCGGCGGTGGCCGTCACGGGCACAACCTCAAGGCCCAGCCGCTCGAAGATCCGCAAGTAGGCACCCCGGTGGGCCTGGTAGCTTGCCTCCAGGCCGTCGTCGTCGATGTCAAAGGAGTAGGAATCCTTCATGATGAACTCGCGGCCGCGGAGCAGACCGGCGCGCGGACGGGCCTCGTCGCGGTACTTGTTCTGGATCTGGTAGAGGCTCAGCGGCAGGTCCTTGTAGGAGCTGTACAGATCCTTGACCAGCAGCGTGAACATTTCCTCATGCGTGGGGGCCAGCAGATAGTCTGCACCCTTGCGGTCCTTCAGCCGGAACAGGCCCTCGCCGTACTCGGTCCAGCGGTTCGTGACCTCGTAGGGCTCGCGTGGGAGCAGCGCGGGGAAATGCACTTCCTGGGCACCGATGGCGGCCATTTCCTCGCGGATAATGTCCTCCACCTTGCCCAGCACCCGCAGGCCCAGCGGCAGCCAGGTGTAGATCCCCGGTGAGGCGCGGCGGATGTAGCCGGCACGGATGAGCAGCTTGTGGCTGGCCACCTCGGCATCGACCGGATCTTCGCGCAGGGTGCGCAGGAACAGGGTGGAAAGGCGAAGGACCACGCGTGGATTCCGTTTCTGGAGCGGTTGGGCAATTGCAAAGGCAACTACTAATCTACCGGCTCCGCTGCGATCGGGCCGTCACGGCTTTGTGGTTCGGCGGGAGCATGAGCTCAGAGGTCGGCACCGGAGTCTCGCCCTCAGCCTAAAGGATCAGCCTAAAGGATTCGCTGGTAGAGCACGTGGTCCTGCCAGGAGCCTGCAATCTTTAGATATGAAGGGGCCAACCCTATCTGCTCAAACCCGTTGCGTTTCAGTATTTTTTGAGATGCGGCGTTGTGTCTGAGGGTCCCCGCCTGAAGGCGATGGAGTCCCAACCCGTTCCCGGCGGTCTCGATGGCGAACGCGACGGCTGCTGTGCCGATTCCTCGACCCTTGAAGTCCTTGTCCACCCAATACCCGAGGTTGCCGCTGAGGAACGGGCCCCGGACTATGCCGGTCAGTGTGATTGCTCCAATGACGCGATCACCTTCAAAAAGAACCCAAGGAATTTCGGAACCGGCCGCATGCAGGGCGATTTTGGATTTTATATTCGCGCTCTGGCCGGCCAGCGTATAAAAGGCTTCGGCTCGTGCAGGTTCCCATGGCCCAAGATGTTCCCTGTTCAGCTGATAGGCAGCCTTCATTGGCGCAGCATCGGAGGGGCGCAGCATTCTCAACTGAACGGTATCGATCAGGGTATGAACCTTCTCAGTCACCCGCAGACTCTACCGGTTAGTGCTCGACGCCCCGCATTGGCGTTCCGGTGGGGGCCGCCGACGCTGGTCAATAATTTATGCCACACCCGGTTGGCCGACAAGAACCGGGGTCGTATGCTGAGAGAACTGATCGTTTTCTATTCGGGAGGCTGGCCGATGAAACGGAGCACAGCCGCGGTCCGTCCTCCCCGCTCGGCCATCGCGGTCGCTCTGCCGGGCATCTTGATCGTCATGTTCCTTGGCGCACTGGATCAAACTGTCATGGCTTCGGCGCTGTCAACGGTGGCGGGTGACCTTAACGGCCTGGACCAGATGTCGACCATTGTCACGGGGTATCTGGTCGCCGCCACCGCGGCCATGCCGCTGACAGGAAAACTGGGCGACGCCTGGGGCCGCAAACCGGTACTGCTGGCCTCACTCGTGCTGTTCATTATCGGTGCCGGACTGTGCGGGACGGCGCAGTCCGTTCCCGAGCTCATCGCCTATCGCGCCGTACAGGGGATTGGCGGCGGCGGGTTGGTGATCGGCGCGCAGGCGGCCATCGGTGAACTCGTCAGCCCCCGCGAGCGCGGACGCTATCTGGGCTATATCGGCGGGGCCTATATCGTGGCCGTGGTTGCCGGTCCGTTGGCCGGAGGCGCCGTCGTCGACCAGCTGTCCTGGCGGTGGATTTTCTACTCCTACATCCCGCTCGGGCTGGCGGCCTTGGCGGTGGTCTCCGTGACCCTGCGGCTGCCGGAGCCCGACGGCGGCCGCCGGGTCGACTACGCCGGTGCAGCTTTCCTGTCCCTGGCCATCGTCACGGTGATCATGCTCTGCAGCAGCGGCATCTACCGCGGACCCGCCTGGCTGGCCCCGCTGCTCGCTGTTACCGCGGCAGCCGCCCTGGCCGGCTGGCTACTCACCGCCCGGCGGGCCCTGGACCCGGTCATTGACCTGCGGCTTTTCCGCGACCCCGCATTCGCCCTCCCCACGGCCATCAGTTTCCTGATCGGCTTCGCCATGTTCGCCACCCTCAGCTACCTGCCGGCCTACCTGCAAGTGGCCATGGGCCTCTCCGCGACAGGATCCGGGGCCATGCTGATCGCACTGATGGGGGGCATTCTGCTGACCACGGTGGCTTCCGGGCAGTTGATCAGGCGCACCGGCCGCTACAAGCTCTATCCGGTCGCGGGGACGGCGCTGGCGGCGCCGGCGATGTGGATCTTCAGCACCGTGCAGGCTTCCAGCGGCCCGGGCATTGTCGTGCTCACCATGGTCATGCTCGGACTCGGCATAGGCCTGGTCATGCAAGTCATGATCCTGGTCGTGCAGAACTCCGTAGACCACAGGAATTTGGGCACGGCCACCCCCGCCGTCACGTTCCTCCGACACGAGGGCAGCTCCATCGGTGTGGCCGTCCTCGGTTCGCTCATTGGCCTGCGGTTCGCAGCCGGTGTGCCGGCCGACCTGGCCGCACGCCTGGGCGACAGGCTCAACGCGCTCACCCCGCACTCGATCGCCGCACTGCCGACGGCGGACCGGGCCGCCGTCGGGGCGGCCTTCGGCTCCGCGCTCCCGCCCGTTTTCGGGTACGCGGCCATCCTGCTCGCGGCAGCGTTCATCCTGACCCTGTTCCTGCCCGAACGCGAACTGCGGACCACGGCGCACGCGGAAACAACGAGAGATCAATAAAGCCTAGAGGAGCCCCGAATGACTGAAGCATCCACCACAACCAGCCCCCGCCAGCCCTTGCCCCCGCTGCTCGTCGGCGCGCTGGCAGACTTCGGGGCTGCTGACCTGGCGGTCGCCGGCGGCAAGGGCGCGAACTTGGGCGAACTGGTCCGCGCGGGATTCCCGGTGCCGGATGGCTTCATCGTCACCACTGCCGCCTACGCGGCGCTGCTGGAGGGCACCGGACTGGGCCCCCCGCTGGCCGGCCTGCTGGCCGCAGGGGCCGACGGCGGGAAGATCCGGGACGCCTTCGCCTCGGTCCGGGTGCCCGAGAACTTGGGCAGCAGAATCACCGAGGCCTACCGGCAGCTGGGCGGCGGTGCGGTAGCTGTCCGCTCCAGCGCGACGGCCGAAGACCTGCCCGGCGCCGCCTTTGCCGGTCAGCAGGATACCTATTTGAACGTCGTGGGCGAGGACGCTCTCATCCGGGCAGTCGCTGACTGCTGGGCCTCCCTGTGGACGGACCGGGCGATGTCCTACCGGCAGCGGCAAGGGGTCCGAGCGGATGAGGTGGCCATCGCCGTCGTCGTCCAGAACATGGTGGCGGCCGATACGGCCGGCGTGATGTTCAGCGCCAATCCGGTCACCGGGGAGAGGAACGAGATCATCGTTGACGCCAGCACCGGACTGGGCGAGGCGGTGGTCTCGGGCCTCGTCACGCCCGAACACTACATCCTGGATGCGCGCGGGCGGCTGAAGGAATGGACACCCGGCGGCCAGGAAGTGGTCATCCGGCCGGCCGCCGGCGGGGGCACCAGCGAAACGGCCGGGACCAGGAGCGCCGCCCCGCTACTCACCAGCGAGCAGATTTCCCAGCTGGCCGGGATCGCGCGCAGAACCGCCGCCCACTTTGGCCGACCGCAGGACATGGAATGGGCGGTGGCCGGCGGAACGGTGCATCTGCTGCAGGCACGGCCGATGACGGCGCTGCCGCCGGAACCGCTTCGGCTCAATCCGTTCCAGAAACTGGTGGGACCGTTCTTCATCGAAATGTTCCAGCAGCGTCCCTATCCCCTGGATGTTTCGGGATGGATGCAATACGGGGTCCTGGACATGGTTCTCCGGATGGCCGGCAGCGTCGGCGTGGTGTTTCCGCCTCTGCAGGAACTCTTACCCGAGGAAGACGGCGTTGTCCTCCAACTGGTTCCGCCGGTGCCGCGTCCCAGCATCAGGACTCTGGGCGCACCGGCATCCATTGCCCGGCGCGTCCGCCGCTACAACCCCGCGCGGTGGACGCAGGACGAGCGCTTTGCGGGCTTCCTGGCCGATGTGGAACAGCTGAAGAGCCAAGAGCCGGGGCAGCTGAGCTGGCAGCAGCTTCTGGCGCACGTGCGCCGGACATTTGCCGTCACGGGCGTCATCACGGAGCTGCGGGTGTCCTATCTGCCGGGCGCATTCGTGCCGCAGCTGAAGATGAGGCTGTTGCTGCTGCTCCTCGGCAAACGGCAGCTGGCCCCGTCGCTGATAGCGGGCGCACGGACACGGACAAGCCAGGCCAACCGCGCACTGGAAATGCTCGCGCACCAGGTCCGCGCGGACGAGGATCTTCGCCAATCGTTCACCCGGCTCGAACCGGCGGAGCTGCTACGCTGGATCTCCGCTGATCCCCGGTTTGCGGAATTCGACCGGAATTTCCGGGCCTTTCTCCATGAGTACGGACACCGTGAAACCGTCAGCGTGGTGCTGAGCAGTTCACCCACCTGGACCGACG
>JBBRKU010000087.1:0-7341 GCA_038231735.1 Actinomycetales bacterium
CAGGAAGATGACGACGGCGGCTCCCGCCAGCACGGCGCCGGGCCCCGCCAGCGCCGGGCTGAAGTTCATTCGATCCGCGTTCCGTGCGGCGATGCAACCGAAAGCGCCGGCGGTGAAGCAGCAGGCGATCCGCAGCAGCCACTCATACGGCTGATGCCCGCCGGTGGTGATCGGCAGGTCCGGACCCCAGACGGCCGTCGGCGCCACGACCAGCACCGAGGCGGCCAGCGCCGCCAGCGGATGCAGCCGGCGCAGCCGGAACAGGATCAGCGCCAGCAGCGGAAACGCCAGGTAGGCCAGCCATTCGGCGCTGACCGTCCAGCCCGGGCCGAACCAGCTGGCGCCGTCGGTACCCGGCTGGAACCAGAGATGGACCATCAGCAGCTGCTTGACCAGCCCCCACAGCGACAGATCCGGAGCCTGGGTCTGCAGCGACCAGGCCCGTACGGATTGCTGTCCGGTCCCATATGCGAACCACACTCCCAACACCCCCACCACCAGTGCGAACGCCGGCCACATCCGGGCGAACCGGGCCCAGACAAAGTCCCCGGCCGCTCGCCAGCGGAACCGCGGGCCCAGCCGGTCCAGGTAGGTGTAGGTGATGATGAAGCCGCTGAGCACAAAGAACACATCGACGCCCAGGTCGCCATTGGCAATGACCGGACGGAACAGCTCATAGATGGGGGCCAGGAAGGTGTGCCCCATGACCTGCAGATGGAAGAGCACGACCCACAGCGCCGCCACGAAACGCAGTGCGGTCAGCGTCCCGATATCCGGCCGGGACCGCTGCAGCTCCGTCTCTGAGCTTTTCAGCCGGGAATTCTCCGCCGCATTGCTATCCGCCGCGGCGATACCGGGGGACGGGTGCCCAGGGGTGGTGCGACGCGGAGGCGAGATGACAGAGACCATTCAATTCAGCATACCCGAGGCTGCTGACCGGAGTCCGCGAGCAACCTGTACGCGGCCCGGATGCGGATCTCTATCCGGCGCCGGCAGCTGGCCGCGGCTAACCGAGGGCGCGGAGCAGCGCCTGGGCGGCCGCCGTGGGATCTGCCGCCTCCGTGATCGCGCGGACGACGACGATCCGGCTGGCTCCCGCGGCTACGACCTGGCCGACATTGTCCAGATCGATGCCGCCAATGGCGAACCATGGTTTCGGCGTGGAGAGCGAGGCCGCGAATTCCACCGGGCCAAGCCCGACGGCGGCCCGTCCCGGCTTCGTCGGGGTGGCCCAGAGCGGTCCGACGCAAAAGTAGCTGACGTCGTCGTCGGCCGCCGCAGCGCGAGCCTGCTCTGCGCTGTGGCTGGACAGGCCGACCGCTGTCCCGCCGGGCAGCAGCGAGCGGGCGGCCGCGACGGGAAGATCCTGCTGGCCGATGTGGAAGACCGGCGCACCGGCAACGGTGGCAAGGTCCGCCCGGTCATTGACGGCCCAGAGCTTGCCGTGCTCCTGCGCCACCCACCGCAGCACCGCGAGCAGTTCCAGTTCCTCCCCGGCCTGGATCGATTTGTCCCGCAGCTGGATGATGTCCACACCCCCTGCATAGGCCGCGTGCAGGAAATCGGCGAAGTCCCCGCGGTCCTTCCGTCCGTCCGTGCACAGGTACAGCCGGGCGTTATCGAGGGGCTGGTGTTCTTGCGGACCGGCCAGGGCTGGCGCGGATGTTGCGGAGGTGGGTGCGTCTGAGTCGGCCGGAGCGGTCGGGGCGGAGGAGCTCGTCATATCTCATAGACTAGACGAGTACCGCGGGAGCCAGGGTAGCTGGCTGAGAGGGCGCCGGGTGATCCAACCACGTGCCGACCGAGTTGTTCCAGGGGCCGTTGCCCCTGGCCACAGGACCTGATCCGGTTAGTACCGGCGTAGGGAAGGAAACCGCATGCCACCAGCCAGCATTCAGAGCGACGTCGCCGTCATCGGCGGCGGCATTGTGGGCCTGGGCATCGCCTGGGAGGCCCAGCGGAGGGGCCGTTCCGTCACCGTGATCGACCCCAGCCCGGCCACCGGGGCAACGTTTGCGGCCGCCGGAATGCTGGCCCCGGTCAGCGAACTGCATTACCAGGAAGAGAACCTGCTGGAGCTCACACTGGCGTCCGCCTCCCTGTGGCCGGAGTTCGTGGCCCCGCTGCAGGCCGCCGGCCATGCCGATACCGGCTTCCGCACCACGGCGACCATGGTGCTGGGCTACGATGCTGCGGACCGGCAGGCGCTCGCGGACCTGCGCCGGGTCCAGCTTGCCCATGGCCTGGACGTGGAACCGCTGACCGTCCGCGAAGCCCGCGCGCTGGAACCCCTGCTCGGCCCGCAGCTCTCCTGTGCCCAACGGATTCCCAAGGATCATCAGGTGGACCCGCGCGGTCTGGCGACGGCTATCCGGGTGCAGCTGAACATGGTGGCCGCCGAATCGGGGCGGCTGATGGAGGAGCAGACCACTATCCGCCGGATGGCCGTGTCGCTGCTGCACCGGGACCCTGCCGATCCGGATTCCCGGGTGACCGGGGTCCGGCTCGAGGACGGCCGCGAAGTGCACGCCCGTGAAGTCATTGTGGCCAACGGTCTGGACGCCGCAGCCTTGGACGGACTGCCGACCGGGCTGAAGCTTCCGCTGCGCCCGGTCTTCGGGGACATCCTGCGGTTGCGTGTGCCGGAACATCTGCGACCGCTGGTCACCGCCACCGTCCGCGGGCTGGTGCGGGGCGTGCCGGTGTACATTGTGCCCCGCAACGACGGCACCGTCGTGATCGGTGCGACGCAGCGTGAAAATGGTCCGGTGGTGGGTGGCGCGGATGGCAGCGGCGACGCCGCGGCGAGCGCCGTCTCCGCCGGAGGCGTCTACCAGCTGCTGCGCGACGCGCAGGTGCTGGTACCCGCCGTCGTCGAGCTTGAACTGCTGGAAGCCACCGCCAGGGCACGACCCGGCACGCCGGACAACGCTCCGCTGCTGGGCCGCGTGGCCGGCCCAGCAGGGGACATTGAGGGGCTGATTGTGGCCACCGGCTTCTACCGCCATGGCGTCCTGCTGACGCCTATCGCCGCGCAGATCTGCCGGCAGCTGATGAACGGGATCACCGACCGGGCCTGGACCCGCTTCCGGCCGGACAGATTTTCGCCCGACCGGCAGAAGTATTCAGCCGGCGATCACAAGCACCAACCATGGAAGGGGCAGGTATGACCAGCATCAGGCTCAACGGCCAGGAGCATCCGCTCTCAGCCGGAGCAACCATTACAGCACTGGTCTCCGCGCTCACCGGCCGGAAGATCGACGACGGCGGCAAGGCTGCGGACGGCGGACGGCTGGGTGTCGCCGTGGCACTGAACGCTGACATCGTGCCCCGCAGCAGATGGTCCGCCACCGCACTGCAGGCCGGGGACGACATCGAAATTGTGACCGCAGTCCAGGGCGGCTAGAACCTTGAAAATGAGCCCGATGGAGGGAAAATCTATGAAGACAACGACATACATGCCGGTCACCGACGCGGGACAAGGCCCCGATGCGCTGCTGATTGACGGAGTGGCATTGGGCTCGCGGCTGATCATGGGCACCGGCGGCGCCCCCAGCCTCGATGGCCTGGGCGCCGCCCTGGTGGCCTCGGGAACCGAACTGACCACCGTCGCCATGCGCCGCTACAGCGCCGCACCAGCGGGCGCCGCCGGCAATTCGCTCTTTGACCTGCTGGTTGAGAACAACATCCGGGTACTGCCCAACACCGCCGGCTGCTTCACCGCGCGCGAAGCCGTGATGACGGCGGAACTGGCCCGGGAAGCACTTGAAACGGACTGGGTGAAGCTGGAAGTCATCGCCGACGAGCACACCTTGCTGCCGGACGCCGTCGAACTCGTGGAGGCCACCGAGCAGCTGGTGAGCCGAGGGTTCAAGGTCTTCGCCTACACGAATGACGATCCCGTGCTGGCCCTGCGGCTGGAGAATCTGGGCGCCGTGGCGGTGATGCCCCTCGGCGCGCCGATCGGCACCGGGCTGGGCATCCTGAACCCGCACAATATTGAACTGATCGTCTCCCGCGCTCGGGTTCCGGTGGTGTTGGACGCCGGAATTGGCACGGCCTCCGATGCGGCGCTGGCGATGGAACTGGGCTGCGACGCTGTCCTGCTCGCTACCGCCGTGACCCGCGCGCAGGATCCGGTCCGGATGGCGCAGGCCTTCAAACACGCCGTGATCGGCGGTAGGCTGGCGGCACAGTCCGGCCGGATCCCCAAGCGTCAGCACGCGCTGGCATCCTCTGCCATGGATGGCCGGCCGGACCTCTGAGGAAGGAGCCATGGTGAGCGCATCGGATGTCCTGTCAAGGCCGCAGATAGACGACGAACTGGAAGCGCTGCCGCACTGGCGGTACCGCTTGGGCGGACTGCATGCGGTCTTCAAGCTGCCCACCTCGCGCGCTGCACTGGACCTGATGGCCCGTATCGGGGACCTGGCGGAGCACGCCAACCACCACCCCGACGTGGACTGGCGGTACAACCTGCTCTTTGTCCGGCTGATCTCGCACGACGTGGGCGGCGAGGTCACCAGCCGGGACATCGAGCTGGCCAAACAGGTCTCGGCGGCCGCCCATAATGCGGGCGCGACGGCGCGTCCTGGCCTCAGCCGGACGCTGGAGTTGGCCATTGACACGGCTGATCCGGCGGCGATCTCAGAAACCTGGCGGGTGGCGCTGGGCTACAAGGCGGGCAGGTTCGGCGACCTGTCGGACCCGCATGGCCGGCTGCCCAGCCTGTGGTTCCAGAAGACCGAGACCCCGAATCCGAACCGCATGCACGTGGATGTCCACGTCAGCCTCAACGACTCGGGACCGGTCCTGGACGCGGTGGCGGGCACGGACTGCGTCCTGGACCAGGAAAGTGCCCCGCGCTTTGTAGTGGTGACGGATTCGCAGGGGAACCGGCTGTGCGTCTGCACCGAGGCAGGTCACGGCCCGGACCTCTAGATTGCCGGGGCGCCGTGCGTCCCGAATCCGGCGGGTCTCGGCTACCGCTTGGCGTCGTTGGGGTAGACGACCCCCAGCTCGGCCCGGATGCCGTCAAAGAGGTGCATGATGGCCAGCGAATCGGCCAGCGGCATCGTCGGACTCTCGGTCATGCCCTGTTGGATGCAGCGTGTGACCTCGCGCAGCTGATATGTGTAACCGCGGCCGATGGGTTCAAAGGTCTCCACCCGTGAGTCCTGCCAACCGGTCTGCACGGACAGGGTGGTGGGGTTGTTGACCGAGCCTATGGTCTGGAGATAGCCCTTGGTGCCGGCGACGACGGCGGACCGCGGCCCCATGGCGGTGAGGGAGGACATCAGCTGGGCCTGGGCCCCGGAGGAATATCCGAGGGTAATGGCGTTCTGGCTGTCCACGCCCAGCTCCGTGAGGGTGCCTGTGGCGCTGACTGATTGTGGCGCCCCGAGGGCTCCCCAGGCCCACAGCAGCGGGTACACCGTGAGATCCAGCAGTGCGCCGCCGCCGGCCATCGGGGCCCAGATCCGGGCATCCGGGTCATTAGGGTCATTCGGGGCCGGAAAGCCCAGATCCGCGCGGACCCATTGGACGGGGCCGATTTCGCCGGACGCGAGGATGTCGAAGGCGCGCTGCATTCCGGGGACAAAACGGGCCCAGACCGCCTCCATCAGGAACAGTCCACGGTCCTTCGCCAGCCGGATCAGCTCCGTGGCCTCCCGGGCATTGATGGTGAAGGCCTTCTCGCACAGCACGTGTTTTCCCGCTTCCAGGGCGGCCTGGGCCACGGTGAAATGCTGCGCGTGCGGAGTGGCGATGTAGACCACATCCACCTCGGGGTCCTGGACCAGGCGCTGGTACCCGGGGACACCGCCGTCGTCGTAATAGTGCGAGGCAAAGCCGAAGCGGGACGCGAAGTCCGCCGCTTTAGGCTGGCTGCGCGAACTCACGCACTGCAGAACCGCATCCTCCAGCAGCGCCAGATCGCCGGTAACAGTGCCGGCGATGTTACCGGTGGCGACGACGCCCCAGCGCAACGGGCGGCCGGTGGCCCCGAGCGTCCGCGGGGCATCGGAGGTGTACCAATCGGGCTTGGCAATGAAGCGGCGTTCAGTCATGGCCTCATTCTTCCATTAGGGCCGCCCCCCGAGTCCATGAAACCCGGACCGGACCGGCGGGGCGGGCGGACGGCGCGCCGGGCCCAATATGTGTGACGGTCTTGAATACTCAGTATAGAGTGAGCGGTATCATCCCTTCGCAGGGTGTTTCTGTGGGGAGTTACCGAAAGGAGCAGGGATGAGAATACTACGACGCGTGATCTTTCCGATGGCCTGGCTGCTGGTCTTTGCCGTCATTGCCACCGCACTGGTCAAGATGGCCTTTATCGACGGCCTGCGGGAGCAACCGGTCCAGACCGGTCCGAATGCAAGGGTGGCGCCTCCGCAGGTGCCGGCGACCCGTGCCACGGTGACGAATACCGTGCAGCTCAAGGGCACGGTGCAGAGCGACCCATCGGTCCCGGTCAGGTCGACTGCGGCCGGGAAGGTGGTCTTCCTGTTCGTGGACGCTGGGGTCAAGGTGGCCAAGGGGGACAAGCTGTTCCAGATTCAGTCTCCGGTGGTCCCGGTGGTCAGCGCGGACGTCGGGGCCGCCAGCGCGGAGGTTGGGGCGGCCGGTGGCGCCGCGCAGGCCGCGGTGGTTCCGGTGAAGCCGGTCTACAAGTACACGGACGTGACGGCGCCCGCCGATGGAACGTTGTCCGCCCTGACGGTGCTGCTCAACCAGCAGCTCAGTGTGGGGGACGTCAGCGGCGCTGTGCAGCCGGGCAGCTACTCGGTGTCTGCGGCGGTGAATGCGTCGCAGCAGTACCGGCTGCTGGCCAAACCGAGCACAGCGCAGGTGTTTGTAGCCGGAGGACCGGGGCCTTTTGACTGCGCAGGTGTGCAGCTGAAGAACAACGCCGCCGCGGACGGTGCCGGCAGTTCCGCCTCGGGGACCAAGGTCGCCGGTGGGGGAGGATTCTCCGCCCCGTACATCATCGCCCTTCCGGCTGCTGCCGCAGGATCCGGTGGATACGGTGCGGCGGGTGGCTCCAACAGCGGGCAAACGGATCCGGGAACGGCCAACACCGGAACCATCAGCTGTTCGGTTCCCGCTGACGCGCCGGTGTTCGCCGGGCTGGGCGCAACCCTGACGGTCAGTGCGGGGGAGGCCAAGGACGTGATCACCGTTCCGCTTACCGCGGTCAAGGGGAGCGTGAAGGACGGCCTCGTCTGGATGGCGGATGCAGCCAAGGGTGGCCAGATGGAACAGCGCAAGGTGCAGCTTGGCCTAAGCGACGGCACCAAGGTGGAGGTGGCTTCGGGGCTCAGCGAAAATGAGCAGGTC
>JBBRKU010000088.1:0-7330 GCA_038231735.1 Actinomycetales bacterium
ACTTCACCTGCTTGCCGCCCCAGTCGATGCCCTCCCGGTAGCGCACGATCGACACCGCGGAGCGGGCGATGAACTCCTTCGCCGCGTTGGTGCCGTGCGGGATTGCCAGGAAGTTGCCCATGTAGGTGGACACCGACTCCTCCCGCTCGTGCATGGCACGGACGTAGCCGGCGTTGACGGCTCCCCGGTCCATGAGCAGCTGGCCGGCTTCCTCGATGGCACCCTCACGGGTGGTCGCGGAGCCATTGAGCACGATGCTGCGGGCGTTCAGCACGTCCGCGGAAGCGGCTTCCGAACCGGCAGCCGGTGCGGCCTCAGCCGCGGGCGCCTCCTGTGCGCCGCCGGAGGGACCGCTCCTCACCAGCTCGACAATCTCGTCATAGCGGGGGCTGTTCATGAAATTGTCCACCGATACGTGGACCGCGCTGGCGGTCAGCGGTTGCGCCCGGGCGGCAAGGTCCTGGTGGGTGACCACCACGTCGTAGCTGTCGCTCAGGTTGGCGATGGCGGAGTTGGTGACCTTTACCTGCGGGAAGCCCGCGGCCTTGATCTTGTTGCGCAGCACTGAGGCTCCCATTGCGCTGGAGCCCATGCCCGCATCGCAGGCGAAGACGATGTTCTGGATGGGTCCGGCGCTGACGGCCTGCCCGTCCGCACCGACCAGGGCCGAGGCGACCGAGCTCTTCTTGCCCTTCAGCGCCTCCATCCGGCTGGTGGCCTCGCCCAGTCCGTCTTCTTCGGTGCTCTTGCTGGTCTTGAGGATGAGGGAGGCAATCAGGAAGGAGACCGTCGTCGCCAGGACCACGGACAGGGTGACGCCGACGTAGCTGTCCTTCGCTGTTGCGGCAAAGACGGCGATGATGCTGCCCGGGGCAGCCGGGGAACGAAGGCCGGCGCCGGTGACCACCCGGGTGAAGATGCCCGTCATGCCGCCGCCAATAGCAGCCAGGATAATGATGGGCTTCATCAGCACGTATGGGAAGTAGATCTCGTGGATACCACCGACGAACTGGATCAGTGCCGCGCCCGGAGCCGTTGCCTTGGCCAGTCCCTTGCCGAAGAACATGTAGGCCAGCAGGATGCCGAAGCCGGGACCGGGGTTGGCCTCGAGCAGGAACAGGATGGACTTTCCGTTCGCCAGCGACTGCTCCGTGCCCAGCGGGGTCAGGATGCCGTGGTTGACGGCGTTGTTGAGGAACAGCACCTTGGCCGGTTCAATGAAAATGCTGGTCAGCGGCAGCAGCCCGTGGTTGACCAGGAACTCGACGACCGTGCTGGCGGCGTTGCTGAACGCGGTGACCACGGGGCCGACCACCAGCATGCCCACAATGGCCATGATCGCGGCCACAATGCCGGAGGAGAAGTTGTCGATCAGCATCTCGAAGCCGGGCTTGACCCGGCCTTCCCAGAGCTTGTCCAGTTTCAGCATGATCCAGGCGGTCAGCGGGCCAAGGATCATGGCTCCGATGAACATCGGAATGGTGGTTCCCACGATCACGCCCATGGTGGCGGCGGCGCCGACGACGCCGCCGCGGACGCCGTGGACCATCCGGCCACCCGTGTAGGCAATCAGCAGAGGCAGCAAGTACGTGATCATGGGCGAGACCAGGGCGCCCAGCGTCGCGTTGGGGAAGAAGCCCGCCGGAATAAAGAGGGCGGTGACAATTCCCCAGGCGATGAAGGCGCCAATGTTGGGCATGATCATGCCGGACAGGAACGTCCCGAATTTTTGGACGCCAACCCGCAGTCCCGTTCGCGGCGTCGCTACTGTTTCTGTTGCCATCTGATTTCCTAACCGTGATTCCTGCAGCAGTGCAGGGGCGTTGGATGAAGCCGGTTGCCTAGTTGCTTGGATTTTTGCTGATCCGGTGCAGCCATTCGAGGAATAGCTTGAGTTCGGTGCTGGTGAGCTGTTCGGGATGGGAGGCCTGCAGTGCCGCGTTGAGGGCGATGGCCGCAACGACGACGGATGAGTTGCCGTCGGCGGTGGCCCCGGGCTCCAAAGCGGTGTCCGCGGACACAGCGGAGATCACTGCATCCCGCGTCATAGCCGAAAGATCAAGGTCGCGCTCGTGTCCGGGAGCCGCGATGAGCATCAGGGTAACGCCCACATTGGCGGCGAGGATGCTTCTGGCGGCCTCCTGCGGGCCCACCTGGAGATGGCCGGAGATGGCCGGCCTTCTCCAGCATTTCCACCATGAACGCCTCCGCGTCCGCGACAATGGCGGGACGGCGTTCCGGGCGGATGTTGCCAAACATCACCAGGTAAAGCTGGGGATGGTTCAGTCCGAAGAGGACGTGGTTGTCCCACATGCGGCGCAGGTCCTCAAGGGGTTGTCCCGAGGGAGCAAAATATATGAAGTAGCTCACACCGGTTTTTTCGCGTGATCCGAAGCGATTGCCCATAATTGAAGACCAGGGCTGCAACCGCGCCCGGGACATGCCCGTCAGCCCGTCCCATCCGAAGACCCAACCAGGAGGACCGATGTCCGAACGTAAAGCGACCGTCGCCAGCAAATCAGGACTGCACGCCCGTCCCGCTGCCATCTTCGCCGAAGCAGCGGGCGAGCTCGCCGTAGAGGTCACCATCGCCGCCGACGGTGCGCCGCTTGAGGACGCCATGGACGCCGCCAGCATCCTGTCGCTGATGACCCTGGGTGCAGCCCAGGGCGACGTCGTCGTGCTTCGGGCCGAGGGGGACGGCGCCGACGCCGCCCTCGATTCCCTGGTGAAGCTGCTGGAAACGGATCTCGACGCCGAGTAGAAGCACCCGGCAGCAGCGCCGGGTCTTGGTTATGCTCATCCCATGACCCTGCTGACTCCGCGTACCACGCCCCCGCTGCCGGTGGCCGAGGCTCAGGCCCTGGCCGGCGTGCTGGAGGCTGACCGGGACGTGACCATTTTCGCTGACGGCACCGTGCACCGGCTCGGCCCCGGTGCCGTGGACGCCGTCGTCGACCTGTTGCTCCGGCTCTCCCGCGGCGACGCCGTGACGGTCAGCAGCGTCGCAGAGCTGCTCACGACCTCCCAGGCGGCCGAGCTGGCCGGCATCTCGCACACCTTCCTGCGCAACATGACCGATCGTGGCGAGATTCCGGTCCAGTACCGGGGCTCGCACCGGCGGATCCGGCGGGACCACATTATGGCCTGGTTGCACACCCAGAAGAACGCGCTGCCGGAGGACTCCCCGGAGGCGGGGTGACTCCATGCACTCAATTCGGCGCCATTCAGATCCGCGGCCGCCGGGCCCAGCGGCGGGCCTTGATGGCCAGGTGCAGCTCCAGCCGGACCTGTCCGTGCAGAGGATCGGCGCCGATCAGGGACCGGATGCGGCCCAGCCGGTTGTAGATGCTGCTGCGGTGCAGGTGGAGCTTGGCGGCCACGTCCTGGACCGATCCGTCGTTGTCGTAGAGCAGCTCCAGCACGGGCAGCAGCTCCGCGTTGGGGTCGTGGGCTGCCAGATTCCGGTAGTGCACTGAGGCGGCGTGGTCCCAGCCGCCGGCCGCCAGAAGCTGGTAGACCCCGGTGGCACGGCAATCCACCAGCTCGCCCAGCTGCGGATCCACGGCCGCCGCCTGGACGGCCAGCCGGGACTGCCGGTATGCCTCGGCCAGCTGCTGGGGCTGGCCGAAGGGTTCACTGATGCCCAGGATGATGCGCGGCGCGGACCGTCCGGAGCGCTTGGCCAGTTCCAGCTGGTAGCGCACCAGGACGGCGGCATGGTTGGCCCGTCCGGTGGATTCGCGGAACAGCAGCACCGCATGGGTCCCGGTTCCGGCGCTGAATAGCGCCGCGTTCACCCCGATGGTCGCCTGCAGGGCCGCGGCACGGTGGGTCAGCGCCGCCGCCAGCGGATCGGTCTGCGGATCGGCCAGCGGACCGGACTCCGGATCGGCCGCGGGGCCGGGGGCGGCGCCCGAGGGCACTTCCAGCACGGTGACCAGCTGCCATGGGCCGCGGTTGTAAACCTCTTTCCAGTCCGCCACGGCCGCCACCGCTGCCGGTTCCCCGGCACAGGCTGCCAGGAATTCCTGCTCGCGCCGGCGCCGGTATTCCGATTCGGCGGTGTTTGAATCGAGCAGCAGGGATGCCAGCAGGTCCAGCTCGTTGCGCACGCCGGGCAGCTGGGCCAGGATCGCCGTCGCGCTTTGTTCTGCGGCATCCTGCTGCACCCACAGGTAGCCGACCCGGAAGCCGCGCACCATCAGCGGCACGCAGACCCGGCCCAGCATGCCCAGGTCCTCGTTCGCGGGCACGACGACGGGCCGCACCGCCGCAGCGATGCCGTGCGAAAGCTGCCAGGCACTGACATCGCCGGGGACACGCTTGCTGAGCAGGAAATTCACCCGCACCCGGTCCGCATGCGACTGGTTGGAGCTGTAGGCGAGCAGGACGCCGTCGAGGTCCTCCAGCGAGAGGCCGCGGCCCAGCTTGGCGGCGACACCCTCCACCAGCTGTTCGACGTCCACATTCTGCATGCTCCAACCCTACGGGCCCGACTACAGCAGGCGACAATTGACGCCCCGGAACTCGACAGATGTTGAGTCGGTGGCTTGGAGAAGCCCGGAAAACCAGGGACGACGGCGGTCACGGCGGCTGCCGCTGTGTCGGCTGGCTCACACCCGGATTTATTCTTGATGAGTAAGTCCAGCCGCTTTCGACGCGGTTCCCTCAGACCTCGGAGTTTCCCATGATCATCGGTGTTCCTAAGGAAATTAAGAACAACGAATTCCGCGTTGCCATCACGGCTTCCGGTGTGCACGAATTCAAGACCCACGGCCACACCATCCTGATCGAAAAGGGTGCGGGAGTGGGCTCCAGCATTACCGACGCTGAGTACGAAGCCGCCGGTGCCGAGCTGGTGGACAAGGCGCTGGACGTCTGGGGGCGCGCGGACATGGTGATGAAGGTCAAGGAACCGATCACCGCCGAGTACGGGTACTTCCGCAAGGGCCTGATCCTGTTCACCTACCTGCATCTGGCCGCCGAGCCGGAACTGACCGCCGAGCTGGTCGCCTCCGGCGTCACCGCCATCGCCTACGAGACGGTGCAGGAGGGCCGCGCCCTGCCGCTGCTGGCGCCCATGTCCGAGGTGGCCGGCCGGCTGGCCGTGCAGGTCGGCGCGCAGTCCCTGATGGCCCCGGCCGGCGGTCCCGGCATCCTGCTGGGCGGCGTCCCGGGCGTGCGCCCCGCCAAGGTGGTAGTGCTGGGTGCCGGCGTGGCCGGAACCAACGCGGCCGCGATGGCGCTGGGAGCCGGCGCCGAGGTCACCATCCTGGACATCAACATCCAGCGGCTGCGTGAACTCGATGCCATCTACCAGGGCCGGCTGAAGACCGTTGCCTCCAACACGCTGGAAATCGAGCGGTCCCTGCTGGAGGCGGATCTGGTGATCGGTTCCGTACTGATCCCGGGCGCCAAGGCCCCCAAGCTGGTCACCAACGAGCTGGTCTCCCGAATGAAGCCGGGCTCGGTCCTGGTGGACATCGCCGTGGACCAGGGCGGCTGCTTTGAGGACACCCACCCCACCACGCACGAGGACCCCACGTTCAAGGTGCACAACTCGCTGTTCTACTGCGTCGCCAACATGCCCGGTGCGGTCCCGAACACGTCCACCTACGCGCTCACCAACGTCACGCTGCGCTATGGCGTGGCGCTCGCCAACCTGGGGGTCAGGGTAGCACTGCAGCGCGATGCCGCCCTGGCTGCCGGCCTGAACGTTGCCGGCGGGCAGGTTACGCACCACTCGGTGTCCACCGCGCACGGCATGGAACTGGCGCAGGACTGGTCCGCTCTGGTCTAACTCGGGTTCTCGACCCTCGGACCCTCCGGCGGATCCATCGAGTGGGCACTTGGTGCGCGATACAGCGCTGTATCCAGCACCAAGTGCCCACTCGATGGCGTTTTCGGGGAGAAGGCGGCGCACCAGGAAGTCCCAGTTCTGCCGGATCCGGTCGGCCGGGATCCCGGCCGACCGCCGCAGGTACATCAGGGTTGCCGGTTCAAGGGCGCCCAGCAGCGCGAAGGCCAGCAGCTCCACATCAGCATCCGAGCCCAGTCCCGACTGACGCAGCAGCATCCCGATGCGCTGGCGGACGAGCCGCCTGGCCGGGACCTCGAACCGCTGACCGGACGAGACGTCGGCTGCCTCCTGCAGCTCCCCCACCATTTCAAAGCGGTCGACGGCGGCCCTTCCGAACGCCAGCAGCCTCTCCCGGGGCTCCGCCCCGGGACCCAGGGGAGCCGGGCCGGCCAAAATGGCCCGCTGGAAGTCCCTCTCGCTCTGGTCCAACAACGCAAACCTCAGCCCGGCCCGCTCGGCCAGGCAGTCCATAGTCAGCGCGTCCGCGGCAATGAGCCGGGCCGCCGTGGCCAGCTGAAGCCTGCGGCTGCGCGCGGCGTCTCTCCGCTCATGGCCCTCGGGGTCGGGCGGGGCGTGCGAGGGCCCATGGCTCTTGGCGGGCGGGCCTCCCGGGACGGGAGACGCAGATCACTCACCAAATAATCCTAGGTCAGGAATACGAAGCGGACCGCAGTCCGTTTATGCAAGGGAACTGTCCAGAAGGAAAACCTCGGACAGGCAGAACCGAAGCCCTCTTTGAAGGAGTTCCACATGTCCAACACCACCGTACTGGCCCTGGTAGGCAGCCTGCGCGCCGGATCCACCAACCAGCAACTGGCCGAGACGGCCGCCGCCGTAGCCCCGGCCGACGTCGACGTCACCATCTTCGAGGGCCTCGGCGAGATTCCGTTCTACAACGAGGATATCGATGTGGCCGGCTCGGTCCCCGCCGCTGCGGCCAAGCTGCGCGCGGCAGCGGGCGAAGCTGACTCCGTCCTGCTGGTTTCCCCCGAGCACAACGGCACCATGCCCGCCGTGCTGAAAAACGCCATCGACTGGCTGTCCCGCCCCTACGGCCAGGGCGCCGTTGCCGGCAAGCCCGCCGCCGTCATCGGCACCGCCTTTGGTCAGTTCGGTGGCGTGTGGGCGCACGACGACGCCCGCAAGTCGCTCAGCATTGCCGGCGCAAATGTGGTTGACGAGGCCAAACTGTCGGTTGCCAACTCCGTGGTCCGCTTTGCCGACGTCCACCCCAAGGACGATGCCGAGGTCGCCGGTCAGGTTGCCGGCGTACTGAAGTCGCTGGTTGCCGCCTCAGCCGAGGACGCCGCAGCCTAGACTCAGCAGGCCAGATTGCGGTTCGGCGGCAGTTGAGAGCAGCCTCCGAAACGACTCAGGTCAAGATGCTCGCGAAAGTGTCTTGCTTGCCTCATCTATTTGTGCTCGCGTGGATGATGCTTCCAGTGCCCGTGTTTTCGCTGCGGCGAG
>JBBRKU010000089.1:0-7314 GCA_038231735.1 Actinomycetales bacterium
GAACCGGTATCCGGTGCCGTCCCGCAGCACAGCGCCCACGCCCCGGACCGCCTCCGAAATCATGAAGTTCCCCGCCACGGCAAGCGCCGTGGGGTGGAACTGGAAGAACTCCGCATCCGCCACTGCCGCGCCGGCCCGCCAGGAGGTGGCAACGCCGTCGGCCGTGGCGACGGACGGGTTGGTGGTGTGCTCGAAAAGCTGCCCCGCACCGCCGGTCGCCAGCAGCACCGCGTGCGCGGCCAGCTCATGCTCAGCGCCGCCGCGAAGGTACCGGATCCCCGTGGCCCGGCCCGCCGTCGTCGTAATGTCGGTCAGGAACGCGTCCTGCAGTAACGTGATGCGGCCGGAGGAGACTGCCGCACGGAACACCTCCGCGATCAGCGCATCGGCAATGCCCGCACCGGTGGCGTCGCCGCCCGCGTGCAGGATCCGCGCCGCGGAATGGGCGGCCTCCAGCCCCAGCGAACGGACGCCCGAGGAGGAGTCTGCGTCGAAAACCACGCCGAAACGCTCCAACCGGGCAATATCCTCCTTCGCCTGCGTACACAGAATCCGCACCGCCTCCGGATCGCAGTACCCCGCGCCGGCCTTGAGCGTGTCCGCGATGTGCGCCTCCACCGTGTCCCCGGGCGCGGCCTGGCCGTCACCAAGCACGGCGCAGATGCCGCCCTGGGCAAAATGCGTGTTGCTCCGCTCCAGCGTCTCCTTGCTCAGCAGCGTGACCTCAGCGCCGGCTTCGGCCGCCAGCAGCGCGGCATAGAGCCCGGCAATGCCGCTGCCGACGACGGCCAGCCGGCGGCTGGCATGTCGGTTGGCCGGGTTGGCGACCGAGGCGGTCGCCGGGCCGGCCGCGGGGCCGGCCGTGGGGCTCGCGGCCGCCCTGGCCGCCGTCGTCCGTCCGCCCCCCACACCGAGTCGCTCGCTCACGGCTTCGCCGCCAGCATCCGCTCCAACGCCACCCGGGCCGAGACCGCGACGTCTTCGGGCACCGTGATCCGGTTCAGCACCTCGCCGCGGACCAGCCCCTCCAGCACCCAGGCGAGGTAACCGGGATGGATCCGGTACATCGTGGAGCAGGGGCAGATCACCGGGTCCAGGCAGAAGATGGTGTGCTCCGGATACTGCGCGGCCAGCCGGTTGACCATGTTTACCTCCGTGCCGATGGCAAAGGTGCTGCCGGCGGGGGCGGCCCTGACGGCCTTGAGGATGTAGTCCGTGGAGCCGGCCTCATCCGCGGCGTCGACCACGGGCATCGGGCATTCCGGGTGCACGATCACGCGCACGCCAGTATACTCGGCCCGGGCCTTTTCGATCTGGCCCACGTTGAAGCGCTTGTGTACCGAGCAGAAGCCGTGCCAGAGGATCACCTCCGCCTCGCGCAGGGTCTGCTGGTCCGTGCCGCCCCACGGCTTGCGCGCGCTCCACATCGGCATCCGCTCCAGCGGCACGCCCATGGCCTTGGCGGTATTCCGGCCCAGATGCTGGTCGGGGAAAAACAGCACCCGCTGGCCGCGGGCAAACGCCCATTCCAGCACCGTGGAGGCGTTGGAGGACGTGCAGACAATGCCGCCATGCTGACCGCAGAAGGCCTTCAGCGCGGCGGAGGAATTCATATACGTCACCGGGATCACCGGAACGCGGCCGTCGGCGTCCGGCTCCGTGCCGTAGAGCTCCTCCAGCTGCTCCCAGCACGCCGTGACGGATTCGATGTCCGCCATATCCGCCATCGAACAACCCGCGGCGAGGTTGGGCAAGATGACGGACTGGTCCGCTCCGGAGAGCATGTCCGCCGTCTCCGCCATGAAGTGGACCCCGCAGAAAACGATGGCCTCCGCGGCGGGGCGGGCCTTCGCTGCGTTGGCCAGCTGGAAGGAATCCCCCACGAAGTCCGCATACTGGATCACCTCATCGCGCTGGTAGAAGTGTCCCAGGACCACCACCCTCTCCCCCAGCGTCTCCTTGGCGGCGACGATGCGGGCGGCCAGCTCCTCGCTGCCGGCGTCCTTGTACTCCTGCGGGAGCTGGCCCTGCCGGGGCGTGGCGGCCGGGGCAACGTCCGACGACGACGCTCCGGGCCCGTAGCCCGGCGTGCCGGCCAGTGCCTCGGCCAGATCGAATTCCCAGGGCCCTTTGGCCAGCTCCGGACTGCAGCTTCCGCCGGAGGCGGTGGCGATCGCGGGGCCGACCGCTGGGGCGCTCTGGGCAGCTATGGCTTCGTCCCGGGTGATCAGCTGGATGGCCGTATTGACTGATGACATGATTCGCTCCGTAGGTCCTACTGTGCTGCGCTGACGTTTGCTTCGGGGATACTGCTGGCTTCGGGATTGATGCTTGTTTCGGGGATGGCCGGGCCGGTTCTGCCGGTGTAGCGGAACAGGCGCGGCGGCCGGTGCTTGCCGCCCTGCAGATACTCACCGGTGGCTTCTATCTGCGGGGTCGCGTTGAGCTGGCGCCGGAAGTTGGCCGGGTCCAGCGCCTTGTCCAGCACCGCCTCATACACCTCACGGACCTGCGCCAGCGTGAACTTTTCGCCCAGCAGATGGTAGGCAATGGAGCCGTACTCCATCTTGTTCCGCAGCCGCCACAGGGCGTAGTCCACAATCTGGTTGTGGTCGAAGGCCAGCTGGTCCAGCCGGTCTGCGCGGAACCATTTCACGTTGGCGGACTCCTCGGCCGCCGCCGCTTCGGTCGGCTGGACCAGGGCCCAGTAGACGATGGAAACCACCCGCTGGCTGGGCGAGCGGTGCAGGCCGCCAAAGGCGTACAGCTGCTCCAGGTATTTGGGCGTCAGGCCGGTGGTCTCCTGCAGGCTCCGCCCGGCGGCGTCCTGGAGGGATTCAGCCTGCGTGAGCGGGCCGCCGGGAAGGGCCCACAAATCCTTGAACGGCTCCCTGATCCGCCGCACCAGCGGCAACCACAGCGTCGGCCGGCCGGATGATTCGCTGGGCCTCAGCGCGAAGATGACGGTGGAAATGGCCAGCGCGGGAGGCTGCTGCAACCGCTCGCTGACATTCGCGGAATCGGAAAGCATTGCCATCACCACCTTTGTCGGGAAGACCACTGAAGGAACCGCTAGTTAAAGTCACTTTGACTAGAACTAATGATAGGACTTTGATCCGCAGATTCCAAACATTGGTCTGCTAGCACCCACCGCGTCGTGACGTTTGCGCAGCTGCCCTGGGGAAGGCGCCTCTCAGCCGGCCGGGTAGTCCCCGGTCCCGGCGGCCGCCTCCAGCAGCGGCAGCGTCCGCCCCTCAAAGTGAGTGTTCAGGACCAGCACGGAGACGGAACGCTGCACCGTCCCGGTGGCGATCATGGCATCGATGACCCGCTGCAGGTCCGAGTTGGAGCGTGCCGCCACCCGCGCCATCAGGTCGCTGCCACCGGAGACGGTGTGGATTTCCAGGATTTCCGGGATCGAGGCCAGGGCTTCGACGACGGCGTCGTGCCCCAAGTTCTGGCTGATGGTGAGCGAGCAGAAGGCCACCACGGGAAAGCCGAATTTGGCCGGATCAGGGTGCGGAACCCAGGAGCCGATGACCCCGGACTCGATCATCCGCTCCAGCCGGGACTGGACGGTGGCACGGGCGACCTGCAGTATCCGGGACGCTTCGAGGACGGAGATCCTGGGAACATCATTAAAAAGACGCACAATTTTGGCATCCAACGCGTCCACAGCCATCAGAATCCTTATGATCGTCTCGAATAATCAGCAGATATGCCGCAGCCGCCAGGAACCACTGCACAAACTGCTGTCATCATTCCACGCACCGATGACGCAGAGCCAGTGGCGAGGGGATAAATTCGATAGGTCCCTCGCGGATTATCCTCTGCCCCGGGCGCCCTAACCGAACGTTCACAAACGAAGGCATCGCAAGCATGACAATGAAGTCAGAGACAACCAGGCCCGAGGCCGCGCCACAACCGGAACTCCGGTCCCCGGCGAGACTTGGCCATTCACTGAAGCCCCGCCAGCTGACCATGATGGGACTGGGCAGCGCAATCGGTGCGGGCCTGTTCCTGGGATCCGGCGCAGGAATCCAGGCCGCCGGACCGGCCGTGCTGGTTTCCTACCTGGTGGCCGGCACACTCATCATCCTGGTCATGTGGGCACTGGGCGAGATGGCGGCGGCCAACCCGAACAGCGGAGCGTTCTCCGTCTACGCGCAAAAGGCATTGGGCCGGACGGCCGGGTCAACCATCGGCTGGCTGTGGTGGCTGCAGCTCGTGGTGGTCATCGCCGCCGAGTCGCTGGGCGCGGCCTCCCTGCTGTTCAGCGTCTGGTCCGTTGTTCCGATCTGGCTGCTGGCGCTGGTTTTCATGGTCGTCTTTACCGCCATCAACCTGGCCGGAGTGAACAACTTCGGCGAGTTCGAGTTCTGGTTCGCCATCCTGAAGGTGGTTGCGATAGTCCTCTTCCTGGCATTTGGCGCGGCCCTGTTGTTGGGCTGGCTGCCGGGCGCGCACTCCCTCGGGCTGTCCAATCTGTTTGACCACGGCGGCTTTGCACCCACCGGGCTGGGTGGCATCGCCACCGGGCTGTTTGTTGTCGTCTTCGCCTTCGGCGGGACGGAAATTGTCAGCGTCGCGGCGGCGGAAACGGAAAACCCCTCGCACAGCGTTGGCTTGGCCATCCGCACCGTGATCTGGCGCATCCTGGTCTTCTACATTGGCTCCATCTTTGTCATCGCCACGGTGCTGCCATGGAACTCGGCCGCCCTGAAGTCCCCCTTCGCCGGCGTTCTGGATGCGGCCAATATCCCCGGAGCCGGTACTGCCATCACGCTGGTGGCGGTCGCGGCCCTGCTCTCCGCCCTGAACGCCAACCTGTACGGCGCATCCCGGATGGTCTTTTCGCTGGCCGAGCGCGGTGAGGCTCCTGCAATCCTCTCGCGCCTGAGCTCGGCCCGGGTGCCGCGGTTGGCCGTGGCGGTCTCGGTGGCCTTCGGCTTCATTGCAACCGTGCTGGAGCTGCTGTTCCCGGAGAAGGTGCTGCCGGCCCTGCTTAATCTGGTCGGCTCCACATGCCTGGTGGTCTGGGGTTCGGCTCTGGTCTCGCAGTTCATCCTGCGGCGACGCGCGGACCGGGACGGAACGGTGCTACCGCTGCGGATGAAGGGCTTCCCCGTGCTGACGCTGGTGGGCCTGACCCTGCTGGGCCTGATCTTCATCGTCGGTTTCCTGGGCGCAGACAGCCGTGTGCAGCTGATCGGAACCTTCTGCCTGGTCGCCGCCATCGCCGTCGCCTGCCGCGTTGGCCGGAAGGTGCGCTCCGGCCGATTCAGGGCGTAAATGCAACGTCCAGCTCCGCAGCGACCGCAGCCAGCCGCTTGTCGTAGGTCCAAAACCGCGCCTCCGCCGTCAGCCTGGCGGAGGCCAGCAAGTGGACATCCAGATATCCCACGCCTCGGCCCCGCAGCCGGCCTACGGAAATCAGCCTCATAACCTCTTGATGTGTTCCAGCCACCGCCCGCGGCAGCCGCTGCAGGGAATCAAGAAACGCATCCCGGTGGGCCAGATTTCCGAGCGCGAGTTCGCCAATGATCATGTCATCGGTAATGACCCTGGAATCTGTCAAAGCCTGCTCAAGCGCCTTGTTGCCCGTCCGAAGGTGGTCTATCCAGACGCTCGTGTCGACCAGGATCTTCAATGATTCAGGCAGAACGACGGCGGGGCGCGGCGGATGCTTCCGGATCCGAACCACCCAGGCGGGCCAGCCGCAAGGCGCTCTCCTTGGCGATCAGCGTCGTCAGTGCTTCCTGAAGAAGGGCAGAGCGCTCCTTGATGCCGGTCAGCTCCTGGGCCTGCGCCAGCAGCTGATCGTCAAGGTTTACTGTCGTCCGCATCGGATCCGCCCCGTTAGGACCCGCGCTTAAATAACCCGGGTTTCCAAGTTGAACGGGCTTACGGTTGTGTTATGTCGAATGTTGCGCAGCTGGCGGAGAGCGCTGGGAGAAGATATGCGGCGTTGCGACCGCATCTGGATGAGCGGCAGCGCCGGCTCTGGCTGGGGGTCGAGGCTGCGGAGTTGGGCCGGGGTGGCATCAAGGCCATCGCGGCGGTGACCGGGGTGCGACCGGACACCGTTGCCCGCGGGTTCCACGAGATGGAGGGCAGCCCGGAGCCGACGTCAAGGGTGCGGGAGCCCGGCGGCGGCCGCAAGGCGCTGGCCGAGACCGATCCGGATATCGTCCGCGAGCTGGAGGCACTGGTGGACCCGGACAAGCGGGGGGATCCGATGTCGTTGCTGGCCTGGACGACCAAATCGACCCGGAAGCTGGCCTGCGCGTTGACCGGACTCGGGCACCCGGTCTCGGACCGGACGGTGGCCAGGATGCTCCGCGGGATGGGCTTCAGCCTGCAGGCAAATGCCAAAGTGACCGAGGGCTCCCAACACGGGGACCGGGACGCCCAGTTCGCCTATCTCGCCGCCCAGGTCGAGGAGCACGTTGCCCAGGGCCAGCCGGTGATCTCGGTCGACACCAAGAAGAAGGAACTGGTCGGAGACTTCAAAAATGGTGGCCGGGAATACCAGACGGCCGGCCAGCCCGAACGGGTCAACGTGCACGACTTCCCCGACCGGGATCTGGGCAAGGCGATCCCGTACGGGATCTATGATGTGTCGGCGAACGCCGGCTGGGTCACCGTCGGCACCGATCACGACACCTCGGCCTTCGCCGTCGCCACCCTCCGGTCGTGGTGGCAGAACACCGGCCGTCCCCGCTACCCCGACGCCACGAGGCTGCTCATCTGCGTCGACAGCGGCGGCTCAAATGGCAGCCGCATCCGCGCGTGGAAAATCGAACTCGCCGGGCTCGCCGCCGAGACCGGCCTGGCCATCACCGTCTGCCATCTGCCACCTGGAACGAGCAAATGGAACAAGATCGAGCACCGCCTGTTCTCCCAGATCACCCACAATTGGCGTGGCCGCCCCTTGCGCACGCACCAAGTGATTGTGGACCTGATTAGCCATACCGCCACCGCAACCGGGCTGACAGTTCAGTGCGTGCTCGACACCGCCGAATACCCCACCGGGCTCAGATACACCACCCGCGACATCGACGCGCTGCCCCTGACCCGCCACGAATTCCACGGTGAATGGAACTACACGCTCGCGCCAACCGACACGCCCGACACGCACCACCACTAATTCGTCGCGGGCCCTTAGGGCCGGCGACCGCGCCGACAGTGGTGGAGACCATGGCGATGCTGACCGCTGTCCCGCGCTGTTGGGGACGGGCGAGATCTGTTCCGGCGTAGCGGGTCTGCAGGTTCGTCGCAGTTCCCGAACCATAGATGACCAGGGCCACGAAC
>JBBRKU010000090.1:0-7235 GCA_038231735.1 Actinomycetales bacterium
CGTCCCGGCCTGACCAGGCCGGAGCCCCCGTCCGGCATTACTTCACGGCTCCAGCGGTGAGTCCGGCCACGATCTTGCGCTGGAAAATCAGCACCAGGATCACCAGCGGCACGGTGACCACGGGTCCCGCGGCCATGACCGCCGTATACGGTTCCTGATGGGCCTGCGCGCCGGCAAAGTATGCGATGGCGACCGTGACGGGTTTGGTGCTGTCATTGGAGAGCTGGCTGGCGATCAGGAACTCGTTCCAGGCTGCAATGAACGCCAGGATGGCTGTGGTGAAGACCGCCGGGGCGGCCAGCGGCATGATCACCTTGCGGAAGGCCTGGCCCTGGGTGCAGCCATCGATCCGGGCGGACTCCTCCAACTCCCACGGCATCTCGCGGAAGAACGAGGTCAGCGTGTACACGGTCAGCGGGAGGGCGAAGGAGATGTCCGGGATGATCAGCGCCTGGTAGCTGCCGTACCAGCCGATGTTCGTGAACAGCTGGAACAGCGGAGTCACGAGGGCAACGCCGGGGAACATTGAGGCCCCCAGAACGAAGCCGAGCACCAGGAATTTGAACCGGAACTCCAGCCTGGAGAGCGCATAGGCCGCGAAGACACCCACGAGCAGGGCGACGACGGTGGTGACGCCGCCGATGATCAGGGAATTCAGAAGATTCCGCGCGAAGTGGTTGCCCAGGTTCTCCGAAAAGACGGTGGCAAAGTTGTCCAGGGTGACATGGGCAAAGAAGGGCGTGGCATCGAAGGTGAATCCGACATCGCGGAATGCGGTCACGATCATCCAGTAGAACGGCAGCAAACACCAGATAAAGATCAGGGCGGCGCTGATATACGTCCTGGAGCTGGCCCAGCGGGCGCGGTTGCGCGCGACCGTCTTGGGTGCAGAGTCGAAGGTTTCCACCTTCAGAGCTGAGGTTGTCATTTGCCCTTCCCCTTTCCGCTGGCTGTTGCCGCTTGGACGGCGTTGGCGCCCAGGAAGCGGACAAAAATGAACGCCACTATGAAGATGATCAGGAACGTGATGGTGGACAGCGCGGCGGCGGAATTGAATCCCTGCCTGATCTGGTCAACGACCAGGATGGACAGCGTCGTGGTGTTGTTCGAACCCTGCGTCATGATCGCAGGAAGATCATACATCCGCAGGGCATCGAGGGTGCGGAACAGGATAGCCACCATCAGCGCCGGTTTCACCAGCGGCAGCGTGATCTGGGTGAACCTCTGCCAGGTTGAGGCACCGTCCACTTTGGCTGCCTCATAGACTTCCGTGGGGATGATCTGAAGACCTGCCAGGATCAGTAGCGCCATGAACGGCGTCGTTTTCCAGACGTCCGCAATGATGATGGCCGATCGGGCCGGCCACTCACTTCCGGTCCACAGGATCGCGGTCCCGAAGAGCTTGTTGGCGATGCCTTCAAAGGCAAAGATGAAGAACCACAGTTTGGCCGTCACCGCCGTCGGAATGGCCCACGGAACCAGCACGGCCGCGCGCAGGGCGCTGCGGCCACGGAAGGTGCGGGCCATGATGACCGCCATCCAGAAACCTATTACGGTCTCCAGCACAACGGTCACAACGGTGAAGAAAAACGTGGTGACCGTGGCGCTCCAGAACTGGTCCCCCAAGCTGCCGGGTGCACAGGCGGCAGTACCGCCAGCGGGCGCCGCACACTGCTGCAGCAGCCAGTGAGTGTAGTTGGCCACCCCGGCGAATCCTCCGGCCACGAACAAACCCGTTGCCGGATCCAGTCCCTCATCCTTCTGCAGGGACAGCACGATCGCGTTGATCACGGGGAAGATGATGACGACGGCCAACAGCACCACCGTCGGAATGATGAGCCAGAATGCCCAGCGCCCCTGGGTTTTGGCCTTTCGGTCCTGCCCTACCTCTTTTTGTCCTCTATTGATTTTGGGGCTCTTGGTCGCCCGCGTGGCCGTGGGCTGCGCATCTATCGACATGTCCCCCTCCTTTCCACACCGGCCGGCGGGCTGCCTCCAGCGCGCCGAAAGAGTTGTGCCTGGCAGGCACGGATATTGGTGACGGTGGGCGGCCTGTCAGGCCGCCCACAGACTCTTGCTACTGAGCGGTGCTGGCCGAGGTGATGGCAGTCTGCATGTCGGAGAGTGCCTGATCCACCGGCTTTTCACCCTTGATAGCTGCGTAAGCGTTGTCCTGGATGGCCTTGGTAACGGCCGGGTAGAACGGCGTCACAGGGCGCGGAACGGCGTTCTCGATGGACGTTTTCAGCACCGGCAGGTACGGCAGCTGCTTGATCAGGTCCCGATCGTCGTACAGAGCCGTCAGCACCGGGGCCAGCGAGCCCTGCGTCGCGTAGAACTTCTCGGTCTCACTGCTGGTCATGAACTTCATGAAGTCCAGGGCGGTTGCCTTGTGCTTGGAGTACACGCTCATGGCGATGTTGTGGCCGCCCAGCGAAGACGCTCCGGGGCCGTCCTTGCCCGGAAGCGGGGCGATACCGAAGGTGTCCTTCACCGTCGACGATCCATCCGTCTTTGCAAGGTTGTAGACATAGGGCCAGTTGCGCAGGAACATCAGCTTGCCGGACTCAAAGGCCTGGCGCGACTGCTCCTCCTGGAAGGTGATCGCCTCGGTGGGGATATTGCCGTCCTTGTAGGCCTTCACCAGATTGTTCAGGCCCGCTTTGGCCGCGTCCGTGTTCAGCGTCGGCTTCCCGTCCGGTCCGACGATGGTTCCGCCGGCGGTGTTGATGGCCTCGGCAGCATTGACCGTCAGGCCCTCATACTTGAAAAACTGGCCCGCATAACAACCGATTCCCTTGGCCTTCGCGATGGAGCACATGCTCATCATTTCGTCCCACGTCTTGGGGGGCGTCGGCACCAGGTCCTTACGGTAGTAAAGCAGGCCACCATCCGAGGTCTGCGGGGCCGCGTACAAGGTGTCCTTGTAGGTTGCCGTCTTTACCGTGGCCGGCATCATGGCCGAGGTATCAAGCTTGAGTGTGTCCTTGAGCGGCTGCAGCCAGGTCTTTGCGGCAAATTCAGCCGTCCAGATAACATCCACGTCGACGACGTCGTAGTCACTGCCCTTGGCTTGGAAGTGCTGGACCAGATCGTCGTGCTGCTGGTCCGCTTGGTCCGACTGCTCCTTGAAGGTGACCTTCTGATCCGGATGGGCGGCGTTCCACTTGTCGATGAGCGGCCGGACGACGTTGCTGTTGTCCTTGCCCTGGACGTACGTGATGGGGCCGCGGTCGGTGAGATTGTTGGCCGCGTCGCCCCCGCCGCCGCCCCCGCCGCTGGACCCGCCGGATCCGCCGCCGCTACAGGCTGCCAGCGACAGTGCCAGTACGCCGAGGACTGCAAGAGGGGTAAGTCTCCTCGAATTTCTCATTCCTGTGCTCTTCCCTTCCAACCAAAACCGAGCCAAACCGTGGCCACCAGCACGAGCACTGATGGCTACGACTGAGTGATGTGCCTCACTCTAATGAGGAGTTTGGCATTTGTGCAAGCGCTTACACAAGATTTGATCGGATTGATACGAGCGCGCCGTCATGGCAGCTTTCGGCTTCGGCACGGGTCCTGCAGCCAGCCGTGGGAACATTCCGCTGGAGGTCACCGGACCCGTTCGGCCCTGGTGAACTTCGCCCGTGCGCCGGCGCCGATGCTGATCAGCACGGGTGTCTGCTGGCCCATGACCAGATCCAGCGCGTCGACCAGTGCCGAGACCTCCGCCGCGATCTTGTGTGGCGATACGCCCTGCCGTGGCAGCACCCGCACCTTCAGTCCGGGCTGTCCTTGCACCTCGTAGGTTGTAATCGTCGCCCCCACCAGATCCGTCCGCTCGGCGAGGGCGGTCTTGAGCGCCTGCTCGGCCACCGCGCCACTGATGGCTACCCGGCCGGGGGCCCCATCCTCGTCATATCCCTCCGCCAAAATGTTGGCCCGGCCCTTGCCCTGGTTGGCCACCCACGCCACCATCGGCACGATCAGCAATACGAGCAACAGGGAGGCGACAATCCAGATCCAGCTGCTTCCCTGCCCCGGCAACGTTGTCCGGGCCGCGAGGGCAGCGAGTTGCTGCGTGGCGGGCTGCGCCCAGCCCCGCCACCACAGGCCCGCAGCGGGTACAGCGGCAAGAGCTATCAGCAGTCCACCAGCGGCAAGGAACAGCAACCCGATGAGGGCAAGCAGCACCCTGTTCAGCCCCCGGGGAGTCCCGTTCATACGCCGATCACCCCCGCCGTGGCCAGATGCACGCGCACTATGGGCTCGGGCAGCAGCGCCATCGTGCGCACTTCCTCTTCGACGGCGGAGCGGATGGCCGCTTCATCCACCGGGATGCCCGAGGTGGGCCGGACATTGACCACCACCTCGCGCTGCGAGACCACTACAACGACCTGTTCCTGGATCACACCGGCCGTCAGCCGCGCGCGCCGGGCCAACGCGGAAGCGATCACCTCGTCATCCACCACCACAGCAGCCCGCTGGTCAGGCAGCGTGTGTCTGGCCCGCTTTCCCGGAAGTACCGCATTGAGGAAAAATATCAGGCCGATCATGAACAGGACGGCACCGAGGGCGCCCAGCAACAACGCTGGTATCCCCTCCGGCAGGTCAGCAATGGCCTGCGCCGCGGACAGCGGATCCAGCAGCCAGGGTGGTTGGCCGACGGCGCGAAGAGTCGATTCCAGCAGGGCGTAGATGGCCAGCAGGGTAATAATCAGCGCCGCAATCCCGGCCAGGATAGCGCGGGACGAATGGGTTTCGCGGCGCACTATCCGGGCCATGAAACCGCCCTCGGGATCGATCACCGGGCCCGGCCCCCTTCGGCCGGGCGGACGCCCGTGATGCGGATATCAACTCGGGACAGCTGGGAACCGGTCAGCCACGTGACCTTGGACAGGATGGCAGCCTTCGCCCCGAAGCCGCGCTGCCAGATGGAACCGCCCGCGGCCTGCACCAGGCCCGGGTCCCGCAGCACGGCGGTCAGGGATGGAACGCCGATCGGAAGGGCCAGCGAAAGGGCCAGCAGGCCGCCGTCGTCGGTCCATTCAGCGCGCACATCGGGAGGCGTGACGCCGAATATTTCCGCCGCAGCTGCTTTCGCCACACTGCTCAAAGCCTGTGTGCTGATCCGGTTGTGGCCTGCCAACCGTCGGACCCCAACCTGCTGGGCCAGCTCCGTCACGACGAGGAACGCCGTCCCGTGATGGCGTCAAAGACATTCCGCAGGTCCAGTTTGCCCTCCGACGCCCGGCCCAGCAGGGCGCCGATGGCCATGAAAAGGGCCGCTATCAGGAACCCCCAAAAGCCGAAGGCAAAGGCCATGAACGCCAGGAAGGCACCGATTCCGATGCCGATGATGGTCAGATTCATTGCGGATCCTTGATCTCTGCGGTTCCTGCGGCATGCCCTGCGTCCAGGAGACTAACGGCGGCCCTGGAAGGCTGGGTACTAAACCTCTCGCCCAAGCGCGGCCGCGGGGCGGCCTTTTCGGGCTCATAACCGGCCACGTGGACGTCGTTGATTTCAATATTGACCTCGATAACGCTCAGCCCGACCAGCTTTTCCACGGCGGCATAGACGGCGGCCCGCACCTGGTTCGCCACGTCCTGCAGCGGCGCACCGTACTCCGCCACCAGATTGATATCCACGGCCACCTGGGTCTCTCCCACTTCTGCGCGGATGCCCTGGGTCAGGTCGCTGGATCCCACAACGTCGCGGATGGCGCCCAGAGCCCGTGCCGAACCGGATCCCAGTGCATAGACGCCCCCCACGGACCTGGCCGCAACGCCTGCCACCTTGGCGACGGCGGCCTCCGAAATCACGGTCCTGCCCGACGCCATGCCCTGCACCGCGTAGGGAGCAGTATCCGCAGGCACGCCCGGCAGCCGTACGGTTGTCCACGCCCCGGATTCGTCCGGCGGAAGCTGGGTATCCCCGTCCATCAAGCACGCCCTTTCTGGTTACTCCTACCGTAACCCTATGCAGGGACACTATTGCAGGCAACGCTGGCGGGCATGGCCGAGCGGCTCCCGGCGGATTCAAGGTGCGGCTAGGAGCCGTTGCAGTTCCGGTCCAGCCAGTCCGTGATCGGTTTCAGGTCGTCCTGGAAGGCCTGGCTATCAAAGGACGAGTAGTCGGTTCCCATCCTGTTGACCACGTCCTGGAGCCGGGCGAAGGACGGCTTCAGCTCATCCGGGACCTTGGCTGTCATCTGAGCGATGGTTTCCCTGGCCTTGCCAATGTCCGCCTGGTAGCCGCCCAGGGCCGCGCCAAGGGGCAGCAGGCCGATGACAGCCACGGAGGCGTCGACGGAAAGGCATGCATCGCTTTTCGAACCGAAGGCGCCGAAGAGTCCCGTCTGGAAGGCAAGCGGGCTGTCCGAGACGGAGGATGTCGTCCCGCCCTGCTGCCCCGGCGATTCCGTGGAGTCTGGGGACGTCTGCGGGTTTGGCGCGGTTTGGCCCGTCGCGGCGGTACTGGTCGGCGCGCCACCACCGGATGGCAGGAACGTGCAGCCAGTCAGGGCCAGGGTCAATGCCAGCAAACTGCCCGTCACTGCGCGGGCAGGAATGCGGCGGCTGATCAGAATTCTCATGCGACCCCCTGGCAGACCCATTGTGGATAAGCACACGGTACGCCCCGCGCAGCGGAGTGCACAGGGGCAGCCGCGGGCCGCCATCGCCCGCTCGCCGCCAGCGCCTCAGGTGCCGGGCGCTGCCACCGGGGCGCCGCCGTCGTCGGTAGCGGCCTCGGCCAGCCGCCGCAGGCGCAGATCCCAGAACGCCACTCCCAAAGCCAGCAGGATGATGCCGGCCACCAGGAGGAAACCCACGGTGATGGCCTGCGCCCGGTTGGAGCCGGCCAGGACGGTGAAGGCGAGCGCGGTGATCACGGCGATACCCACGGACGTGCCCACACGCTGGCCGGTCTGCATGATGCCACCCGAACTGCCGGCGTACTGCAGCGGAACCTCGGCCAGCGTCAGCGTCTGGTTCGGGCTGACCACCGCACCCTGCCCGGCGCCGACCAGCGCCAGCGTTGCCAGCAGCCACCACTCGCTGGCCAGGCCATGCGCGTGCAGCTCGATGACCAGCATGCTCAGCCCCAGACCCGCCAGGACGCTGCCCATCCCCGCGGCCACAATCCTGCGTCCGAAGCGGAAGACGTTCCGGCCGGCCCAGTTGGCGGTGACCGCGGAGAGCACCGCGTTGGGCAGGCCCATCATCCCACTCTCCAGCGCATTGTGACCC